>JANNVM010001070.1:0-2214 GCA_031414455.1 Verrucomicrobiota bacterium | reverse complement strand
GGCGCACGTCTTCGACGCGGCGGCTGGAACTGTCGGCGAGGACGGGTGAGGAATCAGTGGCGGGCGGCGGATCGGAACGGAGCATCAGCGCGATGGCCGCGGCGCCTTAACATTATCCGATTCAGCGTCGGCGCTGCTGCGGCAGCCGCGGCCATCGCGCTGATGCTCCGTTCCGAGCCGCCGCCGACCACTGATTCCTCACCGATCCTCGCCGACAGTTCCCGCCGCCGCGTCGAAGACTTGCGCCCGCTTGCCGTTGTCTCCGAAGGCCAGCGCGCATGGGAACTCGTGGAGGTGCAATGGGTGGACGAAACCACTGTCGTCTCCGCCGCCCGCCAGTCCCACGCCGTCCAGGCTTCCAACACCCACCGCACCATCGTCCCTGTCGAAATCATGCTCGACTGAACCCCAAAAAGCCAAACAACCGCACTCCATGAATACCCGCATCCTCAGTTTCCTCACTGCTAGTCTTCTCCAGGCTGCCGCACTCCACGCCCAGGAACCGAAAGCCAAAGTCGAAGTTCAGTCCGGCGATCCGAGCGGCGGCATCTTCGACGGCATCTCCGAAAACAAATCGGAAGCGCAGCAAAAGGCCGACGCATTGAAAGCCGAACAGGACAAACGCATGGCGGAGGCAAAGAGAGCCGCCCCTTCCAGCGGAGGCGGCAGCCAGCAGCAGCAGCAGAGTGAAACCAAAGAATCCTCCAGCAAATCGGAGTCCAGCACCTCCTCGTCTTCATCCAGTGGCAACAGCAGCAACACCTCGACCATCAACGTGAACGGCCGCCCCGTCACCATCACCCGCGAGAAAGGCCCTGACGGAAAAGAGAAAATCACCGTCACCACCGTGCGGCCCGGCGGGAAACTCAAAGTCCGCGAACTGACACCGGAGGAGTTCCAGAAGGAATTCGGTGACAAACGCAAGGCCGCCAAAAAGGACGACAGCAAAGCCGATCCGAAAAAGCCGGAGCCTGCCGCTCCCGCCGTTCCGAAACTCCCCAGCCAGGACACCGCCACCGAATGAAAACGCAACTCCTCTCACTCACTGCCGCGCTGGCATTCCTCAGCACGGCGCGGGCCGCGGACCCTCAGGTCTTCGATCTCGGCAACGGCGCGGAGATTGTCGTCAAGGATGGCCGCGTGGAAGTGCGCGACCGGCCTGACACTTCCGCCGGCTCCGTCAGCAACAGCGTTAGCAGCCACAGCGACGGCAGTGGCGGCACGGTCGCCACTGTCACCAGCGAACGCGACGGCCAGCGCGTCACCCGCACCGTCACCATCAGCGCCGACGGCAAGGTCTCGGTGGACGGCGAAGCCGCGCCTGACAATCCGCCTGCCGCCGCCAAACCCGCCGCGGCTCCCCGCGCCGGCGGCTGGATCGGCGTCCGCAGCATTCCCGTCAGCGACAGTCTCCGCGCCCAGGTGGACATTCCCGGCGGTCAGGGTATCGTGCTCGATTTCGTCGCGCCCGATGGACCCGCCGCCCGCGCCGGGCTCGCCGCTCACGACATTCTGCTCACGCTCGACAGCAAGCCCATCACCGGCGTGGACGACTTCCGCGCTGTTCTGCGCAACGCCATGCCTCAGCAGCAAATCGCTATCGGCTATCTGCGCAAAGGCCGTCAGGCGCAGGCCGCCGTCACCCTCGGTGCCCCGCCCGCCGCCGCCGCGCCCGGTGAGGAATCCGAAGCCCAGCGCATGATGCGCGAGATGCAGCAGCGCCCCGGCGGCAAAGCGTCAGGAAAAGCCGTCATCATCGGCCCTGACGGAAAACCAAAAGTCGTGGAAGGCACCGGCGACGACGCCTTCGATCTCCTCCTCAACGACCCCAGCGTCCCGGAATCCATGAAGGACCAAATCCGCAAGTCCCGCGACTCCCTGCGGAAAGGCGTCCCCGCGCCCGACACGAAGAAAGGGGAGTGATCGGGCAGACTGCGGTGCAGACTTAAAATTCAAGCACTGCTGCCGCCAGGAAACGAGGACGTCAACCACGATGCCAACTGCGATAAGAATCAAAAAGGCCAGGGCGATCCACGAGCCGGTTGTTTTGTATCGGTTCGAACCTCCGTAATTCTGACAATGGTCAGTTCTCAAACGGTCACGGCCCGCGGGAGTTAAATCCGGCGGTGAGCCGCAACCGGAGGCCGCCGGGCTGCGGAGAAGTGGACAAGCCCCCGCTTTTCCGCTCCATTCCCGCCATGAATCTCCGCCTGC
>JANNVM010001069.1:0-5158 GCA_031414455.1 Verrucomicrobiota bacterium | reverse complement strand
CGATTCCACTCTCGGTGAAAAACGGAATCTCCCACACCGCCGGCTTCGCCACCGGGGCCTGACGCACCGCCTCCAGCGCCTGCTGCACCGGCACGCTGTCCTTGTCGGCGGCGGCAAGCAGCGGGCGCGGCATGACCGCAGCGGTAGTCGAGAAGCGCGCTTTTGCCCGGTCAATAAAATCGAAGAGCGGCTGCCCGGCTTTGATTTTTGGCGCCACCAGTTCGACCCGCTCCAGCCGTTTTTCGAGGAGCCCGGCGAACGAGAAATAGATGAAGTTCACCGGCAACTCGACCACCGTCTGACCTGCATTGAACGGCGCGTAGAGGAAGATGGCCGGCACCTCGACTTTTTGAATGGTATTTGCCGCGCCGTGCTCCAGGACGCCGCTCCCGAGCGGCACATTCTCGAAGACCTGCTCGCGGATGGGAATGACGAGCCGCCTGCCGTCGCCCACATCGTCCAGAGCCACCTCACAGTTCTCCAGGACCAGCCGGTTGATTTTCCACGGACGGAATTGCGTGGAAGCCCCTGGTTTCACCGGCTCATTGGGCGGGGCGTCGCCCGGGGCGGGAGGCGGTTTCTTCTTTGCCGGATCCTCTTCGAACAGCTTCATGAAGGCCTCGTTCAGTTCGACCTTCGCGTCGTTCACTTTGACCTGATCAATGGATTCCGTCTCCCAGACATGAAGTGGATGGATATCGAGATCCATGTAACCGCCGGTGCGCAGCGGCAGCGCGGCCAGCAGCGGATTGTCGAACGTGATGTTATCCACCCGGATGCGATAGAACGGATCGCCGCCCGGCTCGCGCGGCGAAGTGTCCACGCTGAAATTTCCGGACGCATCCGGGATGCCGGCGCCGAGGTCACTGCCGTGGACTTTTCCGTCGCGCACAGTGAGCGTGTCCGTATGCCAGCCGTACCAGTCCGGCTTGCCGGGCGGTGGCGTCTGCGGCGCGGGTACGGGCTCCACCCGCTGAGGAGAGAACGGAATCAACTCATCAATGAACTGGGACTCTGTGATCTTCACCTCCGGCTTCTGCACGATTACAGAGCGCAGCCGCTTGTCGTTGATCGCCTCCTCAGGTCGCGCACTCAGTTCCACCCGGCTGGCCTGAGCCACCGGGATCTTCTCACCGGGCATGACTGCGGAAAAATTTTCCAGCACGATCTGCTGCGCATCCGGCGAACTGAGGTCACCGTCGCCGCTGATGGCAAGGTTCACACATTTCGCGTCCAGCCCCGTGCTGCAAAGCGGCAGTGTTTTGGTTTCTTCAGCAGAGAAACCCAGTGCGGCGAGCAGACGATTGCTGTCAGTGACTTTGGCCCCGTTGACGGCAGCGGAGGAAATCCGGCACCGGCTCTTTTCATCGAGCGCGGCAGTGATTGTCAATTCGCGTGCTTCGAGGGTGGCCCCGGGAGATTTGATTTCCCGCAATATTGCCTCTGCTTTGCCGATCACGAACGGCAGACCGCCGTTGATGCGCATGTCAGTGGCTTGCAGGCTTTGCAGCGCCGCGGTGAACTCCACCGCCGCCGTGTCCGGCGGGTGCAGAGTGAACACCAGCCTGCCCGGCTCCGCAGTTCCCGTCCTGATGAAGAATTCCACCGGCTTGTCCCATGCCGGGCGTTCCGGCCGTGACTGGTCCACTGCCGCGGGTGCCGCCGCCGGTGCGGCTTTGCGATGCCATACGACTTTGCACTCCGGCGCACGGAGATTCACTTTTTCCACCGTGTAGCGATTCTCCGCCCGCTGCGCCGTGACCACGCCTTCAACCTGCGGGCTGCGAGACTCGATTTCCAGCGCCCCGTCGTCTGTGAATTCACGGCTTACGACTTCGCTGAGAGCGATGTTCTGCTCCGCGGCCTCCAGCCGGCCATCATTGTAAATCACGAGTCTGCCTCCGTGAAAATCTAAAACGCGCAGCGCCAGCCGCGGCACTTCGCTGCCCGATTCGAACCATGTGAACACGCCGCCATGGATCCTGCAGGAATCCCATGCGATCACCGGAGAAGCCGGCGGCCCGCCCGGCGGCGGCACTTCATAGGGCGTCTCGAATTCGTCCCGCCAGGAAACCTGTGGCAGGTGCAGGTCCAGACTGCCCAATTCACCCTTAAGCAGCGCCGGCCAGCCATTCGCCACCTCGGCTTTTTCGGCGAAGGCGAGTTGCCGCCCTGTCGGGCGGTGAACGACACGCACTCCGGACAACCATGCGCCGGCGAAGCCCGGACGCACTCCGGTGACGGTGATTTCCCAATCCCCCGGCAGCCGGCGCAGCGCCCAGTTCGTCAGCGGAACCTTCACCAGCCAGAAAAGCAGCAGCGTTAGGGCCAGTCCCCACAGCACGCGTCTCAGCCGGCGGCGTTTGCGGCGCGGAGGAGCAGCAGGAGAATCGGGGGGGCTTTCGGGCATGTTGGACAGACTATCAGCCGCCGCGCCGGGTGCAAAGGCCTGGAGCCTGTGTTTTCCGCGGCTATTTCTCCGCCATCAGCGACTTCAGGCACCCGGCCAGCGCGGCCGTCTGCTCCGCAGAGAGCGCCGGCCACATCAACTTCAAGCGGCCCAGTTCGCGGAGAATCGCGGCGCTCACGATGAGACGCATGTCGCCCTTGTCGTCGGCGGGCACGATGTACCACGGGCTGTCTTTGGTGGCCGTGGCCTTCATCGCCTCGCCGTAGGCACGCATGTATCCCTTCCACAACGCGCGTTCCTTGAGGTCGGCGGCGTTAAACTTCCAATTCTTCGACGGAGTGTTAATGCGCTCAAGGAACCGCTTTCGCTGCTCGTCTTTACTGACGTGCAGAAAGAATTTCACTACCCTGGTGCCGTTGGCATGAAGCATGGCTTCAAAATTCCGGATTTCCGAAAACCGCCGTTGCCACAGCTTAGGCATGCTCTCCAAAGCCTCCTCCGGCAGCCGTTGACCGGCAGTGACGATTTCCGGATGGACGCGGCAGACGAGCACTTCCTCATAATAGCTGCGGTTGAAGATGCCGATGCGTCCGCGCGGCGGTACCACTTTGGCGCTGCGCCAGAGGTAGTCGTGGTCGATCTCCTCTTCACTGGGGCGTTTGAAGGAATGCACCTCCACTCCATGCGGATCAATGCCTGACATCACGTGCTTGATAGTACCGTCCTTGCCCGCGGCATCCATCGCCTGGAAGATCAGCAGCAGGCTGTAGCGATCGTGCGCGTACATTTGCTGCTGGAGGTCGCCGATCTCTTCACGGAATTCCGCGACCTGCCGATGCAGCGAGGCATCGTCTTTATAAAGGTGCTTCTTGAGACTGGTGGCAATGGACGCCGGCTGGCAGGGGCCCTTGCCGGTGTAGCGGAAGTCTTCAGGATCGAACGTGGTTTTCATCGTTTGCCAGGGTAGGCAGGCTGCGGTGAAAAGCGAACGGACGATTTTGAACTATCCGCGAATTTACCCGCTCCTCCGGTCCATCGCTGTACAAGGAAACAGGCGGCCTGCACTCACAGAACCGCCTGCTTCGGGAACACTCCAAACCAATGAAATGAAGGTGCTGCCGCGCGAGCGGCGAAAGTTATGCGCTGAGGACCTCGTCCACATTGACGCGGCGGCCTTCGCGGTCGAAGCGCACTTTGCCGTCGGTGACGGCGAAAATGGTGTAGTCCTTGCCGAGGCCGACTCCGGCGCCGGGAACCCACTTGGTGCCGCGCTGACGGATGATGATATTGCCGGCGATGACCTGCTGGCCGCCGAATTTCTTGACGCCGAGCCGTTTGCTCTGGCTGTCGCGGCCGTTCTTGACGGAGCCTTGTCCTTTCTTGTGTGCCATGACGGGGGAGGGGGTGAGTGGGTGAAAAATTACAGATTGATGGACTCGATCTGGAGACGGGTCATCTGGCGGCGGTGGCCTTTGGTCCGGTGGTAGCCCTTGCGGCGCTTGTACTTGAAGTTGGTCACCTTGTCGGCGCGGAACTGATCCACGACCTTGGCGCTGACACTCGCTCCGGCGAGTTGCGGGTCGCCGATGCGGAGGTCCGCGTCGTTTCCGTAGAAAAGGACGTAGCCGATGCTAACCGTCGAGCCGACGTCGCCGTCGAGCTTTTCAACTTCGATTTTGTCGCCGGTGGAGACGCGGTACTGTTTGCCGCCTGTTTTGATGATTGCGAAAGCCATAGTGCCTGGTATCTAAAAATGAGCATCCCGCCACGACGGAAGCCGGGGGGCGGGAAGGGCGGCGATCCTTCCACACCACTTTTCGGGTCGCAAGTGGTTTTTGACCTTATTGAAGCCCCCCAATTCTGCTGATCGGGTTCCCTGTGAAGAATTTGCACGGCCTGCAGCAAATTGCGGTCGAGGGCACCGGGGGCATACCACATCGGGATTCGGGAGAGGGTGCCCGGTGGCTGAATACCGGGAACCGGGAACTGCGCGGGGCCTCTTCCCTCGCCATCGGTTGCATCTCCGCACCGGCACGCGCAGGGCAGGGGACCGTTCACGGTTCCCCCCATGCTCCCCAAGCCATACTCAGCTCTCGTTATCATCGGACACGGGTCCACGCTCAATCCTGACTCTTCGCAGCCGACGCACGGGCACGCGGATGAAATCCGCAGCCGGGGGGTGTTTGGGGAAGTGGTATGCGGGTTTTGGAAAGAGGAGCCGTCGCTGCGGGAGGTGCTCCGGACAGTGGACTGTGCGGAGGTGTATGTGGTGCCGAATTTCATTAGTGAGGGGTATTTCACGCAGGAGGTGATCCCGCGGGAGCTGGGGCTGAGGGGGCGGACGACGGAGTTGTCAGGAAAGACGGTGCATTATTGTGAGCCGGTGGGGCTGCATCCTTCGATGACGCGGCTGCTTTTGAAGCGGGCGGAGGAGGTGGCACCAGGGGTGCCGCGGGAGGAGTGCAGTCTGATCATTGTGGGCCACGGAACGGGGCTCAATGAGAACAGCACGAAGGCGATCAAGGATCAGGTGGCGCTGATCCGGAGTCTGGGGTGCGGATTCGTGGAGGTGCTGGATGCCTACATGGAGGAGGCACCGCTCATCGCGGACTGGCTGAGCCTAACGACGGCGCCGAATGTGATCGTGGTGCCGTTCTTCATCGCGGACGGGCTGCACTCATGGCAGGATATTCCGGTGCTGCTGGGGATCGAGAAGGAGCCGGCGGCGGCGGCGAGTCAGACGGAGGT
>JANNVM010001068.1:0-10044 GCA_031414455.1 Verrucomicrobiota bacterium | reverse complement strand
CACCGCGAGTCCATAGGAAGTAAAATTAAGTTCGTCCAGGAGAGCCGATTGATAGGAGATAAAATTGACGGTGAGCGCGCCTCCTCCGGATGAGCCTGCGGCCAACGGCAGCGCGGTCTGTTGCCAGCCAGCACCGCCATTGAGAGAACGGTAAACATATCCTGGCGTCCCTTGCAGTTGATAGGCCAAATCCCCGAACGTATTTCCTGACTGTGACCAAAAACTGAACACGCCGGGGCCTGTCACCGGCACACTGAGTTCTTGCCATGAACTGCCCGGCACGCTGCCAAGGGCAACGGCGTCGGTGCCATCGTGAGTGACTGCACCGGTGACAATTTCGACATCGCCAGAGGCGACAACAGGTGGCCCATAAAAATCGAGAGCCTCGTTTAAACCGGCACCAGGAGTAACTGTCACCTGATCGAGCCATGCGCCGTGATTGGGATAAGTGCTGACGTAGAGCGCGGGGTCACCGTAAGGCACAAATGTCGCTCCCGTGTGCCGCCAGCGCAAGGTGTGCGGCCCGGCGGGAAGACTCACTTGCGTCCGCGGCCAGACGGAATCAGGCAGGTCGTTCATTTCGACGTTCCGCGCCGTCGCGAGAGCAACACCGTCCACCAGAAGAACAAATGAGGGCGAACCTGAATAATTGAAGTATTCGCCCATACGCCATGCGAACGAGACGGTGGCGGGGCCGGCGACCGTTGTTTCGAGCCAGGAGGATTCGTCTTCGTGGAGCGAGCCTGAACAAGCCGCATCGCCGCCATCACCGGTCCAGATGGTGGTTCCCTGCCATGGTCGCGTACCGCCGGTGGTGAAGATGAGAGTGGTATCGAGGGCCTCGGCCAATGCAGGCGTGCCGTCAGGAATCCATGATACGTTGTCGAGCCCAAACGGAGCCGGCGGGAATTTGCTCGTCTGATAGGTCCATCGGATCGTGTGGGGACCGCTATCCCGAACGAAGATGCCCGGCCAAGTCGCGCCGAAGAAAGGCACAATCTTGCCATCCACCTGCACGGTCCAAGTCTCTTCGTTGAGCGGCACGCGGGTGAACGAAAAGTCGATAACGCCCGGTCCGGCGACATCCGTCTCCACCCATGCCTCGCTATCGACGGCGAACGGAGCGAGCAGCGCATCATTTCCTTCCGCGAGGCCCGGTGGAAGTTGACTGCCAATCCATGGTGCCGCTCCGCCGGTGCGCCAAACACGCCCTGGGGTCTCTGTGGCCTCGTCCGCGGAAACGGGAGTAAGAGGAGTGAACGACACTTCGTCCAGCCACACATCGAGCCGGTCCCATGCCTCATACTTCCAATTCAGCGTCTGGGTGCCGGGCGGAATAAATACAGTGGCGGCGGCATCTCCATAATAACCGGTGCCGAGCGCAATGGCCTGTGATTCCAGTGTAATCCCGTCGCCATTTGTGTGCGACCTGAACCGCAAATAACCAGGACCAACGACCGTTGTGCTGAGTGACACCGGTTGATTTCCGAACTCGGCGGCGGGTGCCGCGTAGTCTTCGCCGGTTCCGGGCAGACTCCACGCCTGCCATGAACCGGGAGGATCGGCGCCCCATGTTAGACCCGCGCCATCGAGCGCCTCGGTGAAGGTCGCTGAAACGGCCGGAGACCAAACCACTTTGTCGAGCAGCAGCGAGCCAGGTCCTTCCTGCAGACTCTCCCATTCCGCTTCCCACACCCCTGGTGGCAAAGTTACCATTTCATTCCTCCACTGCGAGGCAGGGGAATTCTTGTAAAGCCGGTCCTCTCCCGACACGTTAAAGAAATAGTTCGCCGCCAGAGGACCCTTCCACGAAAACCGGAGGCGCCCGGGTCCATCGATGAAAGAACGCAGGTGGTGCCTGGATTCCAGGTCGGAGTTAAAACGCAATGCATCTGTGCCATCAGATGTATCCACGCATTCCAGACTCCATGTGGCGCCGTCATCAAATTCAAACGCAAGGCCGCCCGCCTCCATCCCTTCGTAGAGCGTGCTGCCGTGGGTGAACGAGAACGCGTCCATCTCCGCCACAGCGCCGGCCCAGCTGTCATCCTTTGTGGTCTCCCAGCGCAGAGTGTGACTGCCTGCGGGCAGGGCGATTTCGAAACCTCTCCAAGGTGCGTCTTCGCCGTAGTCATGCGGCAGTATCATGAACTCCTGCCCATCGACCGTGAGTCGGCTTGATGGGCGCATGAAGCCCTCCCACGCATGCCAGTAGAATCGTACTACTCCCGGACCGGTGACTGTGGTCTCGAGCCATGCGGATTGACTCCCCGCCGACAACCACAGGGCGATGGTGTCAGGATTACTCTCATGCGAAAGCTGGGAGAATTGCCATGTAGCCTGGGGCGATGACGACCACCCAAGGCCTGTTGTGTCCAGTCCGTCGGCAATGGTGCGTCCGTCCAGGGACTCTACTGAAGCCTCATCAAGCCAGAGCGGGGCGAGCGTTCCGCCAATCACCAGTTCGCCCGGGGCGCCATCCGCCGGGATCGCCACCGCGAGCGCCTGCCAACCATTGTCGGCGGGGCGCCAGCGGACGAGAGCCTTATTGCCTTTCCAGGTGATGTAGGGAGCATCGTCGTTCTCAAATTTTGCCATGAGTTGAACTGACAACGGCCCCGTTAGAATCGTCGCCAGTTCGGGCGGGGCTTCGCCGGCACCGCTGAAAAAACGATCCAGAGTGACGGCGTCCGTGCCATCGTGACTGTTTAGCGCGGTACCGTAAAACGCCCTTCGTCCGCGACGCGTCCATTGAATTTCCGCCGCATCGAGTGCTTCGGTTAGGGGAGCCTCGGGACGGGCAATGATGCCATCCAGCGCCGAGCCTGCTTGCAACCACCAGCGAACCGGCACGGCGCCACTTTCGGTAATGAAGAAGCGGGTGGTCCGCCAGCCAGGACCGTGCTTGTCACTGGGCCCCCCAGGGCTGAATGCATAGGAATTAAGGCTGCCGATTTTGGCGCTGACAGTAAGTTCCTCTCCAGCAAGCCACGAAAGAAACTCCACTTCCGCCGGGCCGCTGATCGTGGTCTCCACCCACGCGGATTCCGACTCGGGCAAACCGGCGGGCGGACGAATTGCGCCGCCGCCATTCGCATCGGGCCAGGTCGTTCCGTGGCACGGATGTGCCGGACCCGTGGAAAATGTCAGGCCAGCGGGAGTCGTCATCGCGGTAAGGGGGATGGAGGCGATGGGAATGAACTCCACAGCATCCAGCCAGCCATCCAACGGTGCCGAGCCTGAGGCTTGGAGAACCCAGCGAATGGCGTGCGGGCCCGCCGGGATTTCCCGCCGCACCAGGAGCCCCTCGCCGTAGGGAACCCACCTCTGCCACGGGCAAATCGAATAAGATGTGGTGTCCACAATCAGCGAATGGCACGCATTGGTTACAAACGTAAGCCAGCCCGGACCGGTCACCGTGCTGTCGATCCATGCGCTGCCACCTGAAGAAAAGTCCACGTGCGCCGCGTCGCCGTCGTTGACCCCACCGGTAGCCCGGAGATCCCATGTCACCTGATTGCCGGCTGTGAATGTGAGGGAATTGTTATCCAGCACGTCATTCAGCGTGAGTCCGCCCTGTGCGGCAACAGGCAAAGCAGCAGCCAGAATCACCAAAGCGCATACCAAACGGGACCAAAATCTATGGGGCATGGCAATTGAGGATGGCGTCACTGGCCGCGCCGACAAGCCGTTTCACGTTTCGTCTCAGATCCCTCAAAACGCGAAGCCGAAAGTGACATGGAGAGCCCCTCCTGGTTCGCCGGCCCGCGCGTCGGGGTTGAATCCATAGTCCACCCGCAGCGGGCCCACCGGCAAAGCGTAACGCACCCCGAGTCCCACCGCGTAGCGCAGGTCATCCGGCATGGCGAAAATCTGATCCTCCGTCCGGCTGAGGCTGCCGGCGTCGGCGAAAACCGCGATCTCGAGATTTTCCATCACTTCATAAGAGAACTCAATATTTGCCGCGTGCATCAGCGTGCCGCCGAGCGGCGTGCCGCTTTCGGACAGGGGACCAAGTTCGCGCTCAGGGAAACTGCGCACTGTGCTCGCGCCGCCGTTGAAGAGACGCGAATCAATCGGCAGACGCTCCACGCCATCCGGGGCGCTGATGGCGCTGGCCTGGAAATTTACCGCGAACCGGAATTTGTCCGTGATCGGCCGGTAGTAGGAAAGCCTCATATCCGTTCGCAAATAACTGATGTCCGCCATGCCCGCTTCAAACGCCAGACTGGCGATCCATCCGCGGTGCGGCAGAATCGGGCTTTCGCGCCGGTCATAACTTACCGTTCCGCCAAACGCCATCATGTTATAGGAATCAGGCCCCAGTTCCCCGGCCGTCAGTTCCCCGGAACTGGCGGTGTCGGTGGACACCAGTCCGTAAACACTCGCGGCCAGATGGCGGTCGAACTGCCGGGAGAGCGAACTGCGCAGCTTGAGAGAATTGTGAGTGTAATCATAGAGCGATACCGTCTGAGCGGAGAGTTCCGTGTCAGAAGTGTAGGTCGTGTTGAAAATGGCCGGATCAATCCAGCGCACACCGCCTTCAAAACCGCCGGCTTCGTAGCCTGCCCTCAGCCGCACCGTGTTGCCAGTGTCCGCGAAATTTACATGCCTCCATTCCACACCGAGGATGGCACCTTTCAGGGTCTCGTACCCGCCGAAAACCCCCAGCGTCCGTCGCGGCGCCTCCTTGCCGCTCATCATCAGATCCAGCATCGCCTGCTGCTCGATTATATTCACCGGCTCCACCTCCAGCATGGAAAACACTCCCGAATCCATGACCCGGCGCTGCATCAACTCCAAATCCGGGGTGGACCACACGCGCCCCTCCGCGGGATGAAAACCTGCGTTGATAATCCGCTGCGCGCCACGGCTGAACTCTTCTGCAGCGTGAACTTTGGAAACGAAGTACCGCTGCCCCGTTTCCACTGCCAGCACCACCTGAACCGCACCGCCGGATTTCGCGGGTCGTGCGCCGGCCGTGACTTTTGCTTTGAAGTATCCGGCGGCCTGACACTTCCCCTCGACCTTCGCACGCAGTTCCTCCATGCGCACTTCGCTGAAGGGCTCGCCATGGAGCGCCGCAGCATCAACGCGGGCCGACTCCGCATCCGCCGGCAGCGTGCCGTTGATGTGAACCTCACCAAACAGAGACCGCGGCCCCTCTTTAATCGCGACACTTACATTCGTCGGCTTGCCCGGACTGCGCATGAATACCGGCTCGCTCACGGTCGCTGATAAATAGCCGCGCGACTGAATGAGCCGCTCCACCAGACCGGCACCATCCAGAATCTCAGCCTCCACGAGTGGCGCATTCTTTCCCAGCGAACCCCGTCGCTCCTTTGTGGGGCTGAGCAAATACTCACGCATTTCCTCCGGAGTCGCCACGCCGGTGCCGGTAAACGTGGCTTCCCCAATGGTCTCGGGCTCACCCTCCACCGCAGTCAGCACCGCCACATCGCCAGCGATGTCCCACGTCACCTGCGCCGCCGGATAGCCAAGTTTAAGGTACTCCTTGCGAATGAAGAACGCCAGGTCATCCGCGAGCGGGGGAGTGGGGGCCTTGTCCTCAACGAGCGAAAGCTGGAGCTCCACGATGGAGCGCATCGTCTTCCACACATCGTCCGCAGCGCCATCCACGCGCACTTTGAGCCCGTGCCTTTCAACCATTCGCGATTCGGACGGCTTCTCCGCGGCAACCAGTTGGGCCATGATCGCCAACCACATCACGAGCAGCAGTCGAACCGCCCGGCCCGGGCTGATTTGATGAAAAGGCGCGCTCATCGGAAACGGATCAGATAGTACAACAACCCCCGGAACGTGCCGCGCTGGCTCATCGAGCCTGTCGCCTGAAGGTTCTTGTTGATTTCATACACTGCGGAAAAACTGCGCCCCTGTCCGCTGCTGCTGTTGAGAAGGGAAAAATTGAATGACAGCCGCGGAGGAGTATCGTCCGCCTGGGCCATCGCGCCTTTGCGGAAAAGTTTGCGGTACATCTGGCTCACGAGGAGAAAAGCCGCACGATTGGCCGCCTCTCCTTCGCCGCTTTTAAGATCACCACTGGTGCTGCCGGTGGCGAGCAGGGCCGCGATTTCGCCCTCCGGCAGCGGCGGACTGCTGGTGAAGCGAATTTTCGGATCAAGCGCGGAACCGTAGGCGTTGAGCGTCACTTGATAGCCGTTCACGAACGAGTCTCCCTGGACATCCAGCGTTGGCTGGAACGGTTTGTCTTTGCTGAAAATAACATCGCCGCGCGAAATGGTGAGGCGACTGAACGGGAGTCGCACGCGCGCGTCCTTAAGCGATGCTTTGCCCTCCAGCACCGGCATCCCGCCGCTACCGCGGAGATGCAGGTCGCTGATCACGCCGCCGTTTAACACATTGCCCAGCAGCCGGATCGGATCCCGCGTGGTGATGTCCACGTTGAAGTTCCACTTGTCGAAGGGCGGCGGCAACGACGGCGGTTCCCTGCTGCCAACCGTCACCGCGGGAGGAGCGGGCGGCAGTTGATTCGGCAGCGAGAGCGGCAGGAACTCGATCTCCTTGAAAACCCGCCCGCGCACCAGTTCCACCTTGCCGGCCACCGTCGCCTGCTGGAGGGAACCGCGGCAGGTGATATCGGCGTCGGCACGCATGGAAATGGAATCATCCCGCAGCACCAGCGCCTCGCGCGCCGTGAGAGTGGCGTCAATTTTTGGATTCACGTAATCCGTCCAGTCCACACTCCCGCGCGCGCCAACGGTACCGCCAGCCAGCATCGCGCCGGCTTCCTCAATGAAAACACGGGTACCGTCGAAACGGATACGAACCTTCACGTTTCGCGCGTCGGGAACGTCTTCCTTTTTGAAAGTGACTGCCGGCGCGAGGGCGTGCAACTCACCGTTGATAGCCGGTTTGCCAATGGTGCCGCTGATCTTCGCGGTAAGGCCGAGATTGCCTTTCATGGAGGCCACGCCTTCGATGAACGGCCTCAGTCCGTTCAAGTCTGAATCCGGCAGCGTTACATCAGCCTCCAGCGGCGTGGCTTTCAGTGAGTCAGGGTCTTTCAGCAACTTCTGCATATTCAGCGGCAGGCTGGCAGCAGCACGCAGCGTTTGCAGCGGCTTCTGTGTCACCTCCGCATTTGCTGCGAGTTTCCCGTCTTTAAGTGTCACCTTCACTGTCGCGTCGGCCGGTGCGAGTTTCTGCTTTACGTCAGGACTGGAAACCTGCTGCAAATTCACCGTAATGTCCGCCGACGGATTAAGCACGGTGCCGGAAATCTTCACATCGGCATCCATAGTCCCCTTCAGCGGAAACTTTTGCCCTGCGGCGCGCACCACATCACCGAGATTCCAGCCTTTTACGTTCAGCGTCATGTCGAGATTCCCGCTGGCCGCGACCGGCCCGGCGGGGCCATTCTGTTGGGTGAAATCGAGGGGCACCCTCACCCGGCCCTCCACCGGCGTCAGCTTCCCTGAGGTGACTCTGATGGACGGAATCTCAAACATTTTGTCCGTTACCGTGCAGGGAGCGGAGATTCTCAGGTCGCCCATCGCGGCCTCCAGCACGGAAATGTCCGCACGCCGGCCGGTGTGCGACGCCTTTAAGTTCAGTGACGCCGCTTCCTTCATTTCCGCTATCCTGAAGGATTCCACACTCACCGAACCGCCGCCAATAATGGACAAATCCTCCGCTTTGCCGCTGCCCTCCCATGCGATTTTGACGCTGCCCGCAATCGGCCCCTTCACCCCCAGCGCTTTCAACCAACCCTCGAAATCGGCTAATTGATTGAGGTCGCCATCCACTTTCGCCGCAAATTCCCACGGTGCCGCCAGCGCTCCGCCACCGGTCGCCGTGATCCGGTTCCTGCCGTTCAGCACCGCGGCAAAGTTTTGCAGCGTCGCGCGTCCCGCCTCTGCCGTCGCGTTCAGCGTTAGCGATTCCATGCGGCCCGTCTTCCATGCGACATTGCTGCCGTCGAGTTTCACTTCTGAAATGGTTTTTGAGAAATCCCTGCGGCGCCAGTCGGCGAGATTGCCCGCGACACTGCCCGCGCCTTTCAACCATCCGCCGTCCGGGCCCGGTGTCCCTTCCCGGCCCGACCACCGGGAAAACCGCTCAAGGTTTGGCAGATCAATCGTCCATGACGCCTGGAGCGGCTGCGCGGCATCGAATCCCAGCGTCGCTGTGGCCTCCACTGTGTTCTGCGCATCCAGCAGCGCTTTCACTTTTTCCACCTTCACCGTCTTCCCGTCGCTGCTGGCGGTTAATTCCACGGACTCCACCGGCACACCCTGCACGAGCCATTGTGAGCCTGTTAGTTTCGCCTGTGCGAGCACGAGAATCCCGTCCGCAAGCCTTGCATCAAGCGTGCCTGTTATCGCACCGGAGAGAGGAGCGTCCTTCGTGAAGACCGCAGCCAGTTGCGGAATGTTCACGTCCGCCTGTGCTTTGACCTCCGTCTTTGCCACAGCCCTCCAAGTCTCCGGCAACTGCGCGACCGCCGTCGCGATTACATGATTTTCGCCGGTCGCAAGATCAAGCCGTCGCAAATTGAGCGCGCCGTTTTCCAGTGTCGCATCAAGCCGCACGGAATCGAGTTTAACATTCGCCACGGTGATGCCGGCCCCCCGGAGCGTCACGTCCGCCTTCAATTTTCGCGGGTTGTTCACCTCGCCGCTGACAGTGGCTTTGATCTCCGGAACGGTCCAGAAAATGTCCGGCGGGACCGATATCCACGACTGAAGCGAAGCGGGCGTTAGGTTTGTGAGTGTCGCGGCCGCATCCACTGCCAGCGTCTTCCCCAGTCCCTCCAGCGAGCCGGTGATGCTCACTTCACCCTGGCCAGCCGTCGCCTTTCTGCCACCGCCACCGGCGGCGATGGAATCGGAAACGGCCCCTCCCGGAACCGTGAGCGCTGCGGCGAATGCCAGCCGGCTCTTCTCCAGGTCTCCGAGGTCCACCGACAACTCCTGAACCTTCAACTCCGGGAGCAGATTCAGCGACTTAAACGTAACCTTCGCCGTCTCCGTCTGAGTGATGCCGGAAACATTGCGCAGCGCCGGGAGGTTCCCGGGCAGCAGCAGTTCCTCAAACTCCAGCACACCCGACGCGTTGGGATTCAAGGAAAAATTGAGCCCGCGCACCATAACTTCACCATCCCGCAGAATGATGCGGGCGTTCACGTTTTGCAGCCGCAGCTTCGGCAGCACGATCTTTGGCAGTGGCGACGGAGCTTTTTTCGCCTTCGTCTCCGGAGGCGGAAACTTGTTGGTATCGAGCACGAGATCAACGTTCTCCATCTCCAACACCACGCCGTCAACAAATTGCCCCGGCCCCAGCCTCGCCAAACGCCACAGGCTGTACTCCGCGCGGACATGCTCCGCCGTCAGTTTTTGGAGCGGCGCAGTGCTGTCGCCGGTGACGGTGACGCCTTTGAGATCAAGTCCGTCAATCACCGAACCGTCCACCTTCCACTCCAACTTCATGCCGCCTGATTCCGCCGCCAGTGGTGCTCCCCGCTGCAGAACGAACCGCAGAATGGGCCGGTGAAAGATAATCAGCACGAGCAGCAGCCAGAAACCGGTCCACAGCCCACGCTTGAGCCAGCGCCGCCAGCGGCGCGACGGGGGCTTGGCTCCAGGGTCGGGTTTCATTGTCGGACAGCAAAGTAGCCAGCGGCTTGAGCCGGTGACAGCGCGATTTGCAGTTTCAGTGCCGAAGTCAGGGGCGAAACGGTCACGCGCTAAAGAACATGACGACTTTCCGCCCTACGACTTCAGCTTCGTGTAACAAACGCTGCTGCACTCCATGTCCCAGAGTCTCTTCAGTTCGGCGTCGAGTTTTGTGAGGCTGAGTGAGAAGCCCGCCATTTCCTGACAGGTCACCAGCGGGCCGATGATGGTATCGTGAACCTTGATCCCCTTCCCGGCGAGCACCTGCTTCACTTTTTTGTTCACAATGAGGAGTTCCATCATCGTCGTCGAGCCGAGGCTGTTCACGAAAAGCACCACTTCATCGCCGGAGTTTAACGGCAAGTCGTCAGCGAAGATGAGGTCGAGG
>JANNVM010001067.1:0-1684 GCA_031414455.1 Verrucomicrobiota bacterium | reverse complement strand
GAGTAACGATTCCCCTGACCGCACTGGTGTGGCTCTGGGTGCGTGCGTGGCCGCATTTGCCAGGGGTGGTGGTCAGCGCGCTGTGTATGATCTCGCCGTGGATGATTGCATACGCGGCTGGACTGAGACTGCCCGTGGAATGGTTCGTGATTCTGCCATCGCTGCCCATCGTTGCTTTCTCCCTCGCCCTACCGGCGCTGGTGTGCCTGGGAGCGGCGGGGAAACAGGGCCGGCCGGCTGCGATCCACAGTTGGCTAGCCGGGGTATTTCTGCCGCTCATGTGTGTGGTTAGCGGCCTGGTTTCGCACGGGTTGCGCACTGCCTTTCCCGGGCGGCTGGAGCGTGCTGTGTTTGGCAGCGGAGATGACTGGACTGCGACACCGGTTTCAGACACTCCGTTCAACTTCGGATTATGCCTGATCCGCAGCGATGCGCCTTTTCGGGAACGGTCTGCCGATGGAGCCTCGTCTGCACCGGCGGTGTCAGATGTAAAAATCCTCGCCACATCCTGGCAGCGCAAGGGAGAGCAGGGTTGGAGCCCATGGAAGGAGGTCGCAGGGGAAATTCAGAATGGAAAAGAGGGGCTGGCACTTCGTCTCATCGGTGGAGACGTTACGGGATTGTCCGGCGAGGAGCATCTGACCCTGCGGCTCAAAGCACAAGTCAGGTTAACGGAAACGAAACTGCAGGTGCTGCCGCCGGATGCGGGCACGAAGGCCACGGGACACGGATGGATATACGAATCAGCAGAGCAGCGGTTTGATCCCAAACGCACTCTGTTAGAGCGCGGGCGTGTGGCACCCGGAATGGGCATCGTCTATATAGAAGCGAGCCGGGGGCCAACTTCAGCGTTAAGCTGGTCCCCGAAGGAGGACGATTACTATCCTCCCGACCCGAAGCGGCTGCCCGGTTATCATTTCGCCAACCGCGAGTGGGACGGAGCGTTGTGGAGACTTGATCAGGAAGAGGCCATCCGCCTCGCCCGCGAGCCTGTTCAACTTGAGGTGCATGAGTTCGAGACGTGTGTACGAATCATACGGCTCGAGTCTGTGCGTGTGGTCATCGAGGAGCCGGTAGTATTGCCTTCGCGCACTCCCCGCGCAGTGCCTTCAAAAGGACCGGTGGAAGTGGAGCCATTCTCTGGCTATGTCCCGACCATTGTTTGGCCTCCGGATCAAACGCTGCCCGTGCCTGTTGCCGGGGCCGCCCCGCACGAGGTGGCGTATTTCATTCACTGGCTCAAAGGCAGGAAGCCAATTCCGGAGCCGCAGCTGGCCGCGACGCTGGTGCCGGTGTGGTTGGCCAAGTTCCTGGAGATTGCCGCACTGGAGCGGCTGGCTCCGAAGAATGCGCTGCTGCAGGTGCTGGCGGAGGGTTTGCCGGAGGAGTATCGCGGGGATTTGCTGGCGCTCCTGCAAAAGGCGTCCTGGCTGGTGCCTGTGGTCGAACAGCGCGGCTGGCAGGCGGATGCGAAACCCTTTTTGCTGGAGAGTGCGCGCCGCGCTGGGTTCATCCACGACGACTTTATTCCGCTCGTCCACGGCTACCACGATTCTGCCTTCAACGAGTGGATGCGCAGAGCCTTCAAGCTCGATGTACCGACCGTGCTCTACTGGGAATCCATGCCGGACCTGGCGGCGGAACTGCCGCGGCGGCTGAAAAGGGGATCCAACCGAGGCGCGGG
>JANNVM010001066.1:0-4782 GCA_031414455.1 Verrucomicrobiota bacterium | reverse complement strand
TCGGCGAACAGAACCGGCTGTGCGAAGGCCGCGTCGGACTCCGGTGCGGCTTCCACCTTGAAGCGCATCGGAAAACCGAAGCCGCGCCGCGCGGGAAACACGCCGGAGAGTGCCGGCAGCAGCCGGATCTCGTGCAGCGGCACTACCCTGCCCAGATCACTCATGACCCAGTTCACCGCGTCCGGGGATTTCTCCGGCAGACTTTGCCAGCCCCTGGTGGGGGAATCCGCGATGCCCTGGGGCGCGCCAATAACACTCTGTCCGTCCGTGAGATTGGAGCGGCTCCATGTGGGAAAGGCCTCATCGGAATCATCGTCGTCGGTCCGGATATTGTCACGTTTCAGGCCTGCGGCGACATTCCGTCCGCCATGGAGTACCATGAGTTCCCCGAGGGCGAGGAGGGCGCGGCCATCAGCGGTCCACAGTTTAGTGGCCGTGAGCCTGACATAGCGCGTTTGCACTCCGCCGGCCGGAATTACGACCGGGAAGCGCCGCGGGTTGGGGTAATCCTCACCGGGGTCCTCGGCGAGAACCCGGTGCCCTGCTTCAAACACGGCGTCGTCACTCACCTCCACCCGCCAGCGGATGGGAAATCCATAACCCATGCCGTTTCCCGGTCCTGCCGAATAATCGGCGGGGACGAGCACCACGTAATCTATGGGCTGAAGCGATCCAAGGTCGAGGCGGATGCTGCGGGTGTCGGGTTTGTCAGGATTCCGCGGGGCATTGGCGTCCGAGGTGCGGCTGTGGTAGCCAACGCGGTTGGTCTGCTGGTTGGAAAAAACATCCGGCAGCGAAGTCAGGTCCCGCCTCATGCCGGCGATGCGCTGATCAAGGGCCCGCGCCTCGCTGCTGAAGTAATCCGTCACCACGCGAAACCCGCCACCCCCGCCGTTGTCCGGCGCACAACCGGGGGCCGCGAGCAGGAGGCAAAGAATCAGGAGGCGGGCGGAAAAGCGGCGCATGGCGTCGGGACGGGAAAAGGAATGGACCACCCTTGCCGACGTTCCTCCCGCTGGCCAATTCATTTTCCGTCATGTCCTGCCTTGCCCCCGCCGCTGGCGGCTCCTATGCTGGCATGAGAAGATTCCGTGAATAATTCCCCGCCCAACCCGTCCCAGCATCACGTGGAAGCCGTCCTGACGGGGTCATTGCCTGTGATGGGAGCCGCGCCCGCCGCTGTTCCTGCCGGCCCGGGCGAGGCGACCGATGCAGAGCTGGTGGCCCGGGCCAGGGGCGGCGCCACTGAAGCTTTTGAAACTCTCGTGACCCGCTACCGCGGGCGCATTTACGCCATGACCATGAACATGACAGGCAACGACGCCGATGCATGGGACCTCTCCCAGGAGGTCTTCATCAAGGCGTGGCGCGCCCTGCCGGGATTCGAGTCGCGGTCGCAGTTCTTTACATGGCTCTACCGCATCACGCACAACGTCTTCATCGACTGGGTGCGGAAGAAAAAGATCACCGGCGCGGAATTCAATGACGAGCTGGGCAATGTTCCAGCCGCGGGGGCACCCACCGCGCCGCGTCATACCCCGGAGCCGGACCGCGCGATGGAGAACCGGGAACTCGGGGTCCGCATCCGGGAAGCCCTGGAGCAACTCACGCCGGAGCACCGCGCGGTGATATTGCTGAAGGAAGTGGACGGCCTCTCGTATCAGGAGATCGCCGACACCGTGGGCTGTGCCATCGGCACGGTGATGAGCCGACTTTTCAACGCCCGCAAACGCCTGCAGGAAATGCTGCGGGATGTCTATCAAACCCGCCAACAGGAGGACCAGCCATGAACCACCCCGACCATCTGAATGAAGACCTGCTCACCCGCTGGGTGGACGGCCAGCTCACGCCGGAGGAAACCGCACGCGTCGCCGAGCAGACCGCGCAGTCACCGGAACTGCTGCGTGATAAACACGCAGCCAGGCAGATCGGCACGCTGCTCCGCGAGCACCTGCCCGTGTCCCTCGATCCTCCATCGCCGGAGTTTTTCACGAGCAGCATCATGGAGGAGATCCGGCGGGAGCTGCCCGCGGCCCCTGCCCGCCCGGTGCGGCCTTCGCGATGGGAATGGCTGCGGGCACCGTGGTTCGCGCCGCTCGCGTCCGCTGCGGCGGTCGCCGTCGCCTTCGTCGTCTGGGATCACCGCGCCGCGCCCGCCGTGGCGCCGGGGCTGCTCGCGCAGACCTACACACCCGATCCGAAAGTCACCGCCAGCACCTATTACTCCGAAGAGGCCGAAGCCACGGTCATTGACTTGCAGAATCTCGACGCCGTGCCCGACAACCACGAGGTCCGGGCCTTCGATGTCGCCAGCGCCGAACCCGCTGAGCCCGGCAACCCGCAGGTTTTCTTCGCCGCCAACGACGCCAGCCGCCCGGTGCTCGTCCTCAGCAAGGACGGTCGCGAAATCCCGCGGGTGACCGTGGTCCACTGAAAGTAATCAGTGATCGGTCATCAGTATTCAGTTTGCTCATTGTTAGAATTTTAACCGCCACATCCACCGATCACCGATCACCGATCACTGACCACTGACCACTGAGTACTGACCACTGATTACTGATCACCGATTACTGATCACCGATTACTGATCACCGATTACTGATTACTGATTACTTCCTACCCCATGCCCCGCCTCCTCACCATTCTCCTGATCCTCCTCGCCGCTCCCCTGCGCGCGCAGGATGCCAAACCGGCCGCCCCGGCACCGCCTGCCGCTGCCGCGGAGGCGCAGGTCGAGGGCATGCTGTTTTTTGCCAGCAACGACGCCACCGCTCCGGCGCAGGAGGAAAAGGTGACGGTGGATGCCGCGCTGCTCAAGGACACGTCCAAACGGCTTGGCAAGACCTTCAAGTTTGAGCACTTCCATCTGATAGGGCATCACACGCAAAAGATCTTCAAGGAGTATGAGTCGTGGGTCGTGCCATCAAAGGATCTTTGCCTCAAGATGGATTCCCGCGGCCCGGCGGAGGGCGGCGGCATCAATCTCCACCTCCAGCTTTGGCAGGACAAAAAAGTGCTCGTAAAGTCCGACACCGTCATCCGCAAGGACCGCCCCGTCTTCCTCGGCGGTCCCAACTGGCGCGGCGGCCGGCTGATTTTTGTTGTGGTGATGAAGTGATAGGGAGTGACTGATGAGGCGGGTGTCGGTCCCTATCTCTTTTTCTTGATCCCTCTTTCAAACAACGCAGTCCTCGCGTGCTTCGCCACGACTGATCTCAGATCCTCCGAAAACGGCTTCACCAGCAACATCTCTTCGTCTGTGCCAATCGCGGTAAGGACATGGATTCCCTTTAAAACCAGGGCGACATCATCACTGCCCAAAGACTCGACCGCGATCGTTCGCGCGTGTCTCTCAAAATCCGGTATAGCTTCCGCCCACTCGAGGATGAATCTACGGAGCAGCCTGAGTTCGCCACCGGCTCCCAAAATTGGATCGACCCACTGGAACCCCTCTCCGTGTGGACCGTTGCAGACAAACCAGTGCCAGACAGCGACGTTGGGCGGCGGAGTATCGCGCGTAAGTCGTGGGTGGTGCCCGTAATGTGCCATTGGCTTATGCCTGAGCGAACTCAGCCTGGTTCCATTTCTGCTCACCGCATTCCGCCGCGATGGCGTTGAATTCCTCGATCTCCGCGGCACTAAAGAGCAGGCCGCCAGCGGCAGTAGTGGCGGCGGCGGCTTTGGCTTCGGGCTGGCCAGGGAGGGTGCAGGTTTCGTTGCCGTGGCCGAAGAGGTCGGCAAGCACGGCTTTCAGATTCTCCTGCTGGTTGCGGCCGGCGGCGAAGAGATTGCTGCTGAGCGCGTCCGGGTGGATGACCTGGAAGTAGAAGCAGCAGGTGCGTTTCTCGCCGTCGGGGATGGGACGGCTGCGCAAGGTGGGTAAAGAGCCGCCGATGAGGGCGGCGACGAGTTCATTGATGAGGGCGAGGCCGTAACCTTTGTGGGCTCCAAAAGGGACGAGAGCGGCGACGGCATAAGGATCAGTGGTGGGCTGGCCGTCTTTGTCCACGGCAGCATTCGGTGGCAGGGGTTTGCCTTCTCGTTTCAACTGCTGGACGCGGCCCATGGCGACGGTGCTGGTGGCCCAGTCAATAACGACAGGATAGCCAAGTGCGGGAGTCGTGGGGAATCCCCAACTGTGCGGGTTGGTGCCGAGCGTTGGAAATTTGCCGCCAAAGGGCACGACTTCCGCCAGCGCGGCGGTGCAGTTGGTGTAGGCGATGTAGCCGCGCTGCGCGGCGTCCATGACATAACCGCCGCCCCAGAGGTAGTGGAAGGCGTTGTCCACGCTGACCTGCCCAATGCCGTGTTTGTCGGCCAGCCGGATGCATTCCTCCATGGCCGCGAAGGCCGTGCTCTGACCGAGCTTGCGGTTCGCGTTCCAGATTTTGGACGCGGAGAATTTTGAGGGAATCTCCTCAATGACCGCACCGGGGACGCAGCCGCCGGCTTTACTCCCGAAATGTTCGTCGAGGTGAAGCGCCTTGATGCCGTTGTGGGTGCGGATCCCGTGGGTGCTGGCCATGTCGCAGAAGCGAGCCGCGTCTTCGGCTTCCTCCGCTGTGAAGCCGCGGTGACGGTAGGCAGCGGTGATCAGGGCGTGATGCCGGGAGCGGGGGACGACGTGGAATTCCGATGACATAAGGCCGGCAGTGGTAGCGCGGGGTTTTTCCGCCGCAAGTCTGGCCGCGACGGAACTGAAGAAGGGCCTGTAAGGCCCCCTGGGGCGAATTTCCCAAAACAAATCCCCATTGGCGCGGCGCTCAAATGCAGGCAATCAGT
>JANNVM010001065.1:0-2077 GCA_031414455.1 Verrucomicrobiota bacterium | reverse complement strand
GTTCACTTTACCGTAGTCCATCTGCCCGCGGCGAATCTCCAGCCCGTGAACCAGCACGCGTTCAGTGACGACAACACGCCCGCTTTTCTCCTCCCAGCGCGGCTCGCTGAAGCGGTGCTCACACAGGTGCGGCGCAATCTTTTCAATCCACACCGGATCAATGCGCGCCACGTTGCGCGCAAAGAGTTGGGACGTCTGCACAATCTCGCCGGCCACGATCCACGGCGGCTGCTTTGATTTTTCGCCCTCCTTCTTTTGCTTCGCATTTCGCTCGTAGAGGTGCGAGCCAGGAAAGATCGTGACCATACGATTACCCGCAGCCTTGTAGAGATTCCGTTCGTCGCGCACCGCAATGTGGCCCACCAGGCCTGACAGAATACTGCGGTGGATGCCGTCTTCATTCACCTGTCGCGAAAACGCGGGCACCCGGGCATCGTCTTCGTCGCTCATCGCATCACAAAGCTGCCGGTGGATGTCTCGCCACTCGGTCATGCGCAGAAAGGACAGGTAATTCTGCCGGCAAAACTTCCTCAGGGCATTGCGGCTGCCTTTGCCGTCCTGATTCGGCATCGCCTGCCAAATCCGGAGCAGGCTGAGAAAGTCCGAATGAGGCACGGCAAACGCGCGGTGCGCCGACGCGGCGTTCTCTTTCTCCGAATCCGGACGCTCGCGCGGATCCGGAATACTGAGACCGGCGGCGATGACGAGCACTTCCGGAAGCGCGTTGTCGTCCCTCGCCTCAAGGAGCATCCGGCCCAGCGACGGGTCGAGCGGCAGCCGCGCCAGTTCTTTGCCGAGCGGCGTGAGCTTCTCCTCGTCGTTGAGCGCTCCGAGTTCGTGCAGCAGGGCATAGCCGCCGCGAATGGCCGCGGACTGCGGAGGCTCAAGGAATGGAAACGTCTCAATCTCGCCCAGGCGAAACGCCTTCATGCGCAGGATCACCTCCGCGAGATTCGCCCGCTGGATTTCCGGCTGCGTGAACAGGGGGCGTTTGGCGAAATCCTCCTCACTGTAAAGCCGCACACAAATGCCGTCACGCACCCGGCCCGCGCGGCCCGCGCGCTGATTGGCGCTGCTTTGCGAAACGGCTTCGATGGGCAAACGCTTCGTCCGCGTGCGGGAATTGTAGCGGCTCATGCGCGCAAGGCCGGTGTCAATCACATAACGAATGCGGGGAATCGTGAGCGAGGTTTCCGCGATGTTCGTGGCAATGATGACGCGCCGTTTTGGCCCCGGCGAAAACACCCGCTGCTGCTCCGTGCCGGCCATGCGACCGAAGAGCGGCAGCACTTCATAGCCCGCGCCGAGATTTCCCTCAAGGACATCGCGCGTGTCGCGAATATCGCGCTCGGTGGGCATGAAGACGAGAATGTCGCCGTCGTTCGATTCGATCAGCGCATCCTCCACCGCCCGCGCCGCAGCGTCAATGAATCCGATATCGTCCTCGTGCTCGCCGGTGAACGACTCCACCGGTTGATAACGCACCTCCACGGGAAACATCCGGCCCGACACTTCAATAATTGGCGCACCTCCGAAGGCCTCGCTGAATGCCTGCGTGTCAATCGTCGCTGAAGTAACGATGAGCTTCAACTCGCGCCGCCGCCGGAGCAGCGTTTTCAGATAACCGAGGAGGAAGTCAATATTCAGCGAGCGCTCGTGCGCTTCATCGAGAATGATCGCCGAATAGCGGCGCAGCAGCGGGTCGCTCTGGATTTCCGCCAGCAGGATGCCGTCGGTCATGAACTTCAGGACTGTGTCGCGCCCGGTGTCGTCGTTGAACCGCATCTTGCAGCCCACTTCCCTGCCCCACGTCACGTTCAATTCCTCCGCCACCCGCCGCGAAATACTCATCGCCGCCACCCGCCGCGGCTGGGTGCAGCCGACGACCCCGCGCTCCGCAAATCCGGCCTCCAGACACATCTTCGGCAATTGTGTGGTTTTCCCCGATCCCGTCTCGCCCGCAATAATGACGACCTGATGCGCCCGCAGCGCCGCGAGAATGTCGTCACGGCGTTGCGACACGGGCAGATCTGCGGGATATCGGATGGGGGGCATGAAATGGGCGCGGATCCTACCT
>JANNVM010001064.1:0-1578 GCA_031414455.1 Verrucomicrobiota bacterium | reverse complement strand
ACAATGTCCGCCCTGGACTTGGTTCCACCCGCATAAAGCTTGAGGGCAACCAGCTGGGGGAGTGGAACGAGGCGGAGTTTGCTGCCGGGGCTCACACGAACATCGTCGCCCGCCAGGGCATCTCTGATCGCGGCCGGAAGGCGGCCTGCGAAACTGACGACTTGCACCAGCCCAAAGGGACCGGAGACATCGATGACGCCGCCAAGAGGGTCATCGCCGTCAGGTTCTCTCAGTTCGACCGTGAATCCCTCCTCGCGCAGGGCCACCGCCAGCTTCCGCATGCCCGGGAGGTCCGCATCGACTCCCAAATCGATATCCTCGGTGTAGCGGACGTAGTGGTAAGCGGCGAGGGCCACCGCCCCGATGACCACTGACGGGACACCATGCTGGTCCAGGAGAGCGGCGACCCGCTCCGCCGCCCGCAAGTTGGCTTCGGGATCACTCATGGCCTGGTCCCTTGCCGGTGACCGGTTGCAGCCAGGAGAACCGCTGGCCCATGGAAAGCGCAGCCTTGATGCGCTCCTCGATGGTCATCCGTCGGACACGCTCGATCTGTGCGCGCAAGGCCGCCTCCGCACACTCACTGCGGCGGGGTCGGTGGCGTTGCGGTTCCGCTTTTGGCATCGCCCCAGTTTGGACCACACCCTGGTGGTCGGCAAGCCCGATGGTCTTTCAGTATCTCATGCGATGCCGGTGCCCGAAACCCTCAAACTTTTTGGCATCCTGTCGGCCCTCCCGAAGGTAAGCCTCCTGGCGGTGAGTGCCTCCCCCGAAGCCTCAACAAAGAAAGTAGTCGGGGGCTTTTTTCCGCCGACAGCCCGCCGCGGTCTAAAGTCCCCGACTACTTTAACAGGACCGCCGGGATTAGGCTCTTCCCATTCTTCACGGCGCAATCGTTACTTTCAGCCGCGCGAACATGCGGGTGGCGGTGCCTCGCGGAATGGCGACGGTAATCGTATCCGGCGCGGTGCCGTTTTCAGTAATGGTCACGCCGGAGCTGGAGGTGGCGGTGTCCCGGCCGACAGTGAAGACGGCGGGCCAGGTCGCCAGATCGGTGCTGGATTCGACGGCGAGAGTGACGTTCGGTGATTCCGCAGTGTCGCTGCGCGGGAAGGTGAAGACCATGTTGCCGCCGCTGAGACTGACGGCGGCACGCGGCGACGAAGATGTCGCGGGCACGTTGGGATTCCCGCTGAGGATGTATTCCACGCTGTTCGTCAGCCCGTCGAAGTCAGGATCGGCATCGGCGGCGGCGGCGGTTCCGGCCAGACCGTAGCCCGCTGCCCAGGCGGCGAAGGACGGCTCGGATGCGTCACTGTGCAGGCGCGCGACGTAGGTGCGCTCCATGCCATCCACCGTGGTGAAGTCGCCGGCGATGAGAACTTTCCCATCCGGCTGCAACGCCATGGTGCGGACGACCGCGTTCGCACCGGCACCCGGATTGAAAGTGAGGTCCAGGCTGCCGTCCGCATTCAGACGCGCGATGCGTTGGCGGCTGCTGCCGTTGACGGTGGTGAACGCGCCCGCAATGACCGCTCTGCCATCCGGCTGTGTGACGATCGTCATCACCGCGCCATC
>JANNVM010001063.1:0-22069 GCA_031414455.1 Verrucomicrobiota bacterium | reverse complement strand
GGCGAATTGCGCGAGCGCAGCGGTGCGTTTCTCCGCGAACTCTCCGGTCTTCTGCTGCTCGTTGCGGTAATTGTTTTCGTCCGCCCGCAGGGACGCCTGAATCATGTGCAGACGCCAGTCGTCCGGGTATTTCTCCAGCGCGTCATCCGTTAATGCGGCGGCGACATCATAGCCGCGCAGCACTTCGGCAATGATCTCTTTGTCGGTGCGTTTCGTCTTCTTCTCCTGCTGTACTTTCGGCGCGCGCCACAGTCCGCCGAGATTCTGACGCATCGTGCCAAGCACCCCGGCGAGGGTCTGCGATTTCAGTTCCCCAACCTTTCCGAAGACCATCTCTACATCCTCCACGCGATAGACCTCCGCTGTGCTGTGCGTGCGCAGAAATGCAGCGGCGATTTTGGCTTCGTCCACGCCGCCCGCCGGCAGCGCGCGCAGCTTCGTCACCCATGCGGCGAGGTCTTCGAGATTCCGCTGCTGCTTCGATCTTGTCAGGGGAATGCCGTCGGACTGCGGATTGTAGCCGTAGATATACATGTAGCGGTTTGTCCGGCGCTTGTCGGCATTCGGGTCGTGATTCTCGCCCCATACTTCGATGAAGCGCTCGGTCAGTTCCCTGGCTTCAACGGGATTGGTTTTCGCAAGGCTCTCGATGTAAGGAAACGCGTCCTTCTCGGCCTTTACCTTGAGATGCAGTTCGGCGAGCTGTTTGAGAATGGCGGGGCGAAGGCTCGCCTCCACGGCAGCGATCCATTCCGCGCCGGGCGCGAGATCGAGCATCCGGCCGGCAGCGACGGGGCGGGGCTGATTGCCGCGCTGATTCATCTGCTGCTGCATCATGTCATCGCTGCCGAAAAACACGTTTCCGTACGGGTCGTACTGCATCTGCGGACCGCGCGTGGAGGAAGTATCGCGCTCCTGGGAATACTTCGCCTCCGCCATCCAGTTGAGTGCCAGCAGCGTCAGCGCCTGCGACCATTCTCCGGCCCGCTGCGGTGAAGCTTTGAGCAGCGCATGCACGGCGCGCGACTGGAGTTCGAGATTCGTTTCCCGCGGGACGGCGTCAAAATTCCGGCGGCCATCCGCTGTCGCCCGTCCGATGCCGGCCAGGATTTCCATACCGAGCTCCGGCTTGCTGGTGAAGCTGTCGGCCAGCCACTGGCCGCCGAGTTCCTTGCGCACTTTCGGTGCCGTCTCAACCGCGCGGCGCAGCGCGTCAATCCGCTCGTCGCTGCCAGGGACAGCCACGCTGAGCGCGTCCTGAGTTAGTTTCCATGACGCCTCCAGGTTCTCCGGCTTGCCGTCTTTCGCATGACGCCCTTCTGCGGCGACAGCCAGAAGATTGAGCGTGGCGGAATCTTTGGCAGCCAGGGCGTCCTCGGGTTTCGCGAGAAAGGGCCCCGCCTGGACCGGCAGCCCCGCCGCCACGAGCAGTCGTGCGGCCCGCAAACGCGACGCCGGATCCGTGCCGCCGAGTTTTCCCGCTCCGGCTTCGAGTTTCCTGAGAAAATCGTCAAGAATGTTGCCCCGCATGACCGCGGAGCGCAGCAGCGTCCCGAGTTTCGTGAGAATGTCAGGATCAGGATCCGCCGGCGACTGCCCGGCGAGGCTGAGCACGTCATCCGGACTGAGCACATTGCTGTCCTGAAAGCCCGGTGGTATCCCGCCCTGTCCCTGCGCCTGCATCATTTGCATCTGCATTTGCATCTCGGCATCGGACGACGTGGAGCTCCGGGCTCCGGCGGCCCCGGCCCGCGCGCCCTGCCCCAGATTCGTGATGAGATAAAGGTAGGCCTGCTTCGCGTCGTCGGGCTTGTCAGGGAAATGTTCGGCGAGAAACTTACCGACAGCGTCCCAGCGTCCGAACGCGACCTCGCGGCGGAGATTCTTCAGCGCGATGTCCGCCGGGTCAGGCGCCGGCGCGTCCGGCTTGGCCGGGGGCTCCGGCGCGGTGATGCCGGCCCAGGCTTCGAGCGTGCCCGAGGCGGTGCGGGTGAACGAAATCCTGCGAAACGCTTCCAGGATGCTCTTCGGCTTGGCCGGTGTCACCTCCGCACTGGTTGCCGCGACGGCCGCCGCAGCAGGAGCGGCGGGGGAACCCTCCTTTTTGTCAGGCTCAATGACGATGGTCTGTGCAGGAGTGACCTGCGCAGCGGCCGGAAGGCTCAGGAAAATAGCCGCGAGCGCGGCGCGGGGGACCATACTGTTCATAGTGGAAAGGTGTAAAAAAACCGGCGCGGCGACTAATTCGACTTTGTTACTTCGTGGCGCAGGCATCCTTGCCTGTGCGGCCAACAGGCTTCCAGCCTGTTGATGACGGGAGAGTCCAGCCTGGAAGGCCGGACGCCGCACAGCCTGGAAGGCCGCGCCACGGAATTTTCATTGCCGTCGCAGGTGAAGTAACAAAGTAGACCTGAGCCGAAGCGCGGGTAAAGGTGAGTATAAACTGGCAAGGAAAAGCCTAACTGCCCTGACCGTCGGCAGGCGGGCCGGTGCCGGCGGCGCGGGAATCAGTGGGCTTCTTTTGGGCTGGTTTGGGGCTGCGACCGCAGCCGGATCCGCAACCCTTTCACTGCGACGGCAGGGGCAATCCCTGCAACTCCGCCAGATCCATGCGCGCCAGTTTGATCGCGCTCTCCAAATTCTCCTGGCTGCGCTTCCGGTCCGTTGCGCTGAGCACCGGGGAGCCCTGCTCGGCGAGATGGCGGAAATGCTGGCGGGCGCTTTCAATTTCCGGCTCCCAGACTTCGCGGGCCTGTCCTTCGAGCCGCATGAGCCAGGTGCGGTAATACTTGGCATTGGCGAGGGCTTCACGCGTGCCGTTCACCACCCCGGGCTCGGCCTGCGGATCCGTGGTGAGTTCTTCGTAGAGGCCTTCGAGTTCGCGATGACCGTCCGGCAGACGGTGACCGTCCACCATGGCCCGGGCGCGGGCGAGCCGGATGCGGCGGGACTGCGCGATTTCATCTTTCGGCAGTGCCGCGAGAGCCGCATCGTAGCCGGCGATGGCGGCGGCGAAATCTTCGGTGCCGGCGTCACTTTTGGCGAGTGCCAGAGCCTTGTCGGCGCGGTCTCGTTTGATGGCCTCCTGGCCGGGGCCGTAATGCCATGCGGCCCAGACGACGGGCACGGACAGCCAGAGGAGCAGGAACGTTAGTTTCATATCATGGGTGGATGGGTTGGTTTGGATTTCAGGCAGTGACAGGAGAAACGGTTGCGGGTGAAGGGGCGCGACGCACGCCGGGCTGCCACGACGCACCCCGCCAATGCAGCAGCCACGGCAGCATTGCCAGCGCGAAGGAGCCCGCCCCAAGGGCCATGAGCGCGTATTCACGGAGTGTCAGTTTTTCAAAGAATCCCGGTTCCGGCACCGCGGTCATGCGACGGAGGAGTTCGGTCGGCAGTTGATGCTGATTGCCGTCGTGATAGGTGCCGTGCAGCCGCACCGCGATTTGCTGCATGGCGGCAGCCTGCTGGCGCGACTGATAGCCGTTGATGAACTTCCCCGCCCGCGGATCGCCCACTCCCACGAGCACCACATCCGCGACCGACGGCGGCATCTGCGGCATTCCGGACGGCGGCACGGAATCGCCGTCACTCAGAATCACGATCGTGGTGCTGTCGCGCTCCCACGGATGAGCGATTCGTGCGGCCTCGCGGATGCCGGAGAAGATGTCGGTCTTCCCGCTGTCGAAGGCGTGATCGAGCGGGAGGTCGTCGAGAATATTCTTCACCACGGCGACATCCTTCGTATCCACCACCACCGGTTTCGCGCTGGTGTAGGTGGCAATCACCGAGAGTTTCACCAGCTCCATGGGCACGCGTTTAAAGAACGACATCATCAGTTCCGACGCCCTTTTGGAGCGGCGCTGCTTGCCGTCCGTGCCGGCGTCGTCGAGTTTCATGCTGGGTGAAACATCCAGCACGATGATAACATGCCGCTGCTGATTGGCCGTGGCTTCACGGACTTTGAAGACCTTGGGCTCAATGAAGCAGAGAACCGTCAGCGCCCACGCCACCGCAGTGAGACTGAAAACGCGCAGCGCCGGTGCCGCCTTCGTCCACACGCGCGGTTTCCCGCCCGGACCAAATGCGAGGGACGCCAGCCGTGTCGTCCGTCTGCGATGCAGGAGTTCCCCCGCCACGGCAAGCACCGCGACGCCTGCGGCGACGCTGGCAGCGATGATTTCAAGGCGTTCTACCATGGCGTATAACGAAGTCCGAAGGCGGTGATCACGGCCAGCAGCGCCAGACAGCCGCCGGCGATCGCCCACGGCTGAAAGTCATCCACCGTCTCGCCGCTGAGCTTTTCCGTGCGCGCTTTTTGCATCGCATCGATGCTCTTAAAGACGAGCGGCAGGGCGGCGGGATCACCCGCGCCAAACGTCTGCCCGCCGGTGATGGCGGAGATGGTCTGCACTTCCGCCGGCGGCGCACTGTCATCAATGTGAATGCAATAGACCTTGATGCCAGCATCCCGCAGTTTCTTCGCCAGCACTTCGTCGTTTCCATTTGCGAGGTCGAAACTGTAGCCGTCCGTGAGCAGGATAATCATGCGGTCGCCATCCGCCCGCGCCACCAGCGATTCGAGACACGACTGCAGTCCCATGCCGATCATCGTGCCGCCGCCAAACCAGCGCGGCAGGCGCATCGGCGAGAGGAATGGCGGCGCGCATTTCATCGCCGCAGGGTCGGTCGTGAGAGGCACCCAGTGGAGCACATCGGTGCCGAAAACGCTGAGACCGTAGGCGTCGCCCTGCCGGGCATCCACGAATTGCATGATGCTCACCATCGCGGCATCGTAGCGGTTCCCGTCGCCATACTTCGCGGTCATGGAGCCGGAGACGTCCACGAGGAATTCAATATTTGTCAGGACGCGGCGGGTGCGGGGTTCGCCAAAACGCTGCGGGCCGGCGAGGATGACGATCGTCACGGCCAGCAGCAGCGCCGGAAGTGCGGCCGAGAGACGCAGGAGAAACGTCACGAACCGGCGGCGGCGCGGTGAGGAATGGTCGTAGGGCACGACGACTTCCCTCCCCAAACGACGCCAGCCGCGGACGAGCAGCACCAGCGGAAGCAGGAGCAGCAGGAGCAGCCACGGATGGGAAAACGTCATGTGTCAGGCGGGAGTGGAAGTAATGCGCGCGAGCAGGGCCTTGAGTTCCCCCTCCGTGGGCGGCACCGGCAAGCGGCGGTGCAGCCAGTCCTCAAGAGTGCGCAGCCAGGCACCGGTAGCGGCATCCTCTCGCAACGACTGCCACACTGCCGGCGTGGCGGCATCGGTGAGGCCAAGGCGTTCGCGCCCGAAGGCGATGACGAGCCGTTCCAACTCTGCCTTCTCACCGGTCTCCAGCGGTCCGGCGAGCGCGCGCTGCAACAACGGCTCCAGCCGCTGTGCCAGCGTTTGTCCGGACGCGGCGACGGCCGGACCGGCCGCTGATTTCCGTTTTCGTGTCAGCCAGAAAAACGCCCCGCCCGTCAGCACCCACAGCGTGATGCCGGCCGGCAGCCAAAAACGATAACCGCCGATGGACGGCAATTCCGGCACGACCGGGTCCGGCAATTCTCCCGGCGGCCCCGCCGGCAGCACGCCCGCCGCCTCCACCATCACCGCCGGCAGCGGCACCGGAGCCGCACCGGCCGCAGGCTCAAGATATTTTGTCAGGTCATAACTCCCCGGTTCCAGCGCCGACCAGTTCAAGTCATAACGAAATCCGGCCGTTCCCTGAGGATAGACCGCCGTGATGCGCAGCACGACGGGTTCGCGTCCATCGCCCGGACGGGCCTGCAATTCCGGTCCGGGAAAAAATTGATCCTTCACCACCTGCATCCGGCCCAGCGGCACCGGTGCGGCCGGTGCCGCCATGGTGGGCACGGCCAGCAGCAATGCGATGAGGAGGGGCACGGGATTCATGTCAGGGCATTTCGACGCCGGATTCAGGTCTCATGCGGGGAACTCTGCTCAGAGCAACCGGTGAACGCGCCTTTTGGGAGGGAGTATAAACACGGCGGTGAGATTCGGTTTATCCGGAGATTGCATGGAGAAGTGATGCAGGTGACCCGCGCTGGACTCAAGCTCAAGCTGTAACAACAGCGCTTCCACCCGCCGGCAGCACGGACCGCGAAGTTGCACTTGGCCATAACCATCAAGAACTCAACGGATGAGGCGAAGTGCAACTTCGCGTTCCCCTCACAGCCGCGTCACCCGCAACCTCACGAGTCGCCTCCCGCTCCCGCCCGCCGGCAGCGTGGACATCATCACCTGCATCAGATTCACCACCCCGTCGCGATCCGGGTCGCTGAGATCAGCTCCGGCACCGGCATTTGTCGTCGCGCCAAAATTACTTTGCCGCCACGCATCCAACTGCGGTGCCCTCTACTTCGGAGCTAAAGAATCCGTGACCTGCGTAAAGCTCCGTATTGCCACAAAGTGCGCTCGCTGGTATGAGAACCCCATGACCGCAGATGCCATCCTCAAGCAGTTTCAGAATCTCCCGTTTGCCGAGGCCGAGCGGCTCGTGCCGCGGCTGCTCACCAGCAAAGTGCGTCGGCGTCCCCTGGCTCCAGGAATGAATGAATCCCGGCTGATGGCCAACATCAGCGCCGGGGCACCGGCCCCGCTGGTGCGCACCTGCCGGGAGTTGATTCTCAAACGTCGCGCCTCCAGACTGACACGGGAGGAGGAAGCACGCCTGCATCGCTGCACGGCTACCCTTGAGGCCTACAACGTAAAGTGGCTCGGCTGGGTGGGCCAACTCGCGGCGCTGCGCGGTGTCACGGCACGGGAACTCATGAAACAACTGGACCTGGTGCGTCCGGAGTATGTCTGAGGTGCGCATCCCGCCGGCATTGTGCCGCCGCGTCGCTGCCCGGGCGAAACACCGTTGCGAGTACTGCCACTCGCCTGAGGCGTTCTCCTCCAGCCCCTTCTGCGTGGATCACATCGAGCCATCCAGCCGCGGCGGAGAGAGCCATGCGGACAATCTCGCCCTTTCTTGCGCCGGCTGTAACGGATACAAACTCCACTACACTAACGCCCCTGATCCGCTCACCGGGCGTGCGGTGCGCCTCTATCATCCGCGCCGCGACCGCTGGGAATTGCACTTCCTCTGGTCGGATGATTCGCGGACCATTCTCCCGCTCTCCCGTATAGGCCGTGCCACCCTTTCTCTGCTGAGAATGAACCGTCCTGAATTGAAAAATCTCCGACGGGCACTCATCCTCCTCGACGAACACCCGCCGAAATGAAGCGGGCGCGGCACCGATCCATTTGCTGAGATTTGACGAAGCAGAGCGAAGCCCAACTTCGCGCTCCTCTCACAATCGCGTGACCCGCAGGCGCACAAATCGCCGTCCACCTCCGCCCGCCGGCAGCGTGGACCGCATCTCCTGCATCACGCTGCCATCGGTGATAACCGTCGTGCTCACTCCCGCCGCACTCCACGGGCCGGCCAGCGATTCGATCCACTCCAATTCATAGGAAATCTCCGCCAGCGCCGCCTTCCTCCGCGGCCAGGTGAATTCCAGACTGCTCCCGTTCTTCACCAGTTCCCCCGGCTGAATATTGAGCGTCCACGGCCCGCTGCCGGTCGCAAACTCCATCAGGTTCACCACCCCGTCGCGATCGGGGTCGCTCAGATCAGCCCCGGCCCCGCTGTTCGCCGTCGAGCCAAAATAAGTCTGCCGCCACGCATCCAACTCCGGCGTCGCCCGCGTCCCGGTCAGCGCGATCTCAAACGGATTCTCATCCTCATCGTTGCTCGCAATCAGCAGCGTCGTTGTGCGCGTCCCTGCCCTCGTCGGGAAACCGATGGCCCGCCACCCTCGTGTGGGATTGCCTTCTTCCCGGGCGTTGCCCATCATCGCCGCACAAATAATCACCGCTTCCCATGACCCGCACCTACACCAGTCTGCATTACCACATCGTCTTTGGCACGAAGAACCGCGAGCCGTAGCTTCATTCCGCGTGGCGAGTGCGGCTGCATGAATACCTTGGAGGCACTGTCAACGGGCTGGACGGTTTCAGTCAGGGCGTGGGCGGCGTTGCGGACCATGTGCATCTCCTCGTAGGGTTGAGGGCCGCGCACCGGCTCTCTGATGTAGTGCGGGAAATAAAGTAGGCGTCGAATACGTGGATTCAGGACGAAATGGGAGCGCGGGAATTCGCGTGGCAGGGGGGCTATGCCGCCTTCACCATCAGCGCGACGGCACGGGATGCGGTGAAGGAATACATCGCCCACCAGGAGCAGCGCCATCAGCAGGTGGATTTCCGCGACGAATTGCAGGGAATGCTTGAGCGCGCGGAGATTGATTTTGATGCCGAATATTTGGGTTGAGCGGATGCGCAGGAAAGCTTCGAAGCCGCGTCGCCCGTGCAATTGCCGCGGCATCCGCCATACCCGACCCCTTCAGGGGTATCAGCCATTAGGGAGGCGTCGCCAGCCGCCTCGTCCGCCCGCAAGAGATTCTCGATCCCGGAGGGATCGCAGCGCATCACGGTCCCGGGAAATGCGTTACATCCGGCACAGCGGGGACGGCGCTGGCATCCCTCCGGGATGCGGGATTCTTCGGGGGCGTTACGAGGCGTCTGCGCTCGTCCCTCGCTCCGACACCTCGCTAATGGCTCAGACAACTGGACCCCGCCAGCGCGCATTCGCTGGAGCGGGTGGTATGGGATGTGTTGCAACTGGCAAAGCAGCGGCAGGAGGCGCGGCCTTCGGCACGCGATAACAACGGCTACCCCGCCGGTCATTTTGAGCGTCTGACGGGAAGCTGGGCGGAGGTCACATTTGCGCTGCCGGATGATCCGCCGCCCGGGGCTTCCCCCGCATGGACATGACACACTTGATGGATGCCAACATCGTCATCGCCATCCTGAAAGGTCAGGCCGATGGACAAAGGCGGCGCGGCGATTGGCCGCCCTGCCGGCGGCACAGGTGGCGGTTTGTTCCGTGGTGGAGGCGGAACTTTGGCATGGTGCGGAGAAGTATCGGGTGCAGCAGCGCAAGCCTGACGAACTCTGTGAGTTCCTCGCGCCACACGAGTCCCTGCCGTTCGATTCCCGCTGCGTGCCGCATTACGCCCGCATCCGCCATCACCTTGAACAGCAGGGGCAGATGATCGGCGGCAATGATTTGATGATCGCTGCCATCGCGCTGGCGCATGATTTGACCCTGGCGACGCACAACGGCGGTGAGTTCCGCCGCGTGCCAGACCTGCGCGTTGAGGATTGGGTCGAGTAGCCGCTGGAGCACGAAGGCCTGAGATTGAGGCCGGCAACGAGGCAGTCAGCAGCATCTGAGTTGGTGCGCTTATTCGGCGGAGTTGCCCTCGACGTGATCGCATGGCTGGACGCAGCGGATGGCGGCGGCAGAGCCTCGATCAAACCCGACTCTTTGGGATTCCTGGACCCGGCCTGGCGGCAGGTCGTGGGAAAGGCTGTGTTTGAGAGATTGGTCCTGCCCGCCTTCCCTCATATTGTTCTGTTGTTCCCTAACGTGACCTCCAGCGACTTCACTTGAACACGGCCCGGACTTAGCGGGCGAGCCGGCTGAGGATGCCGCGGGCCTGGATGAATTGCCGCAGGGGAGTGAGCACGGGCTCGCCGGTGCGGAGAAACAAGTGATCCACGCCCGAGCGGCGCAGGGCGGAGGCGGTCGCGGCAAAATCAAAAACAGCATGCCGTCCCTGAGAAAGAAACGGCTGACCGGATTCCGCCTCCCGGGCGCGGAAGAAGCCGGTGCCGCGAACCGGCTGCTCGGCCGGGTCCGCCAACTGAATGACAATGGTCTCGTGCCGCTGCGCCGCCATTTTCAACACGGGCAGCGCCTCGGGGTCGTGCAGGTCGCTTAACACGATGAGCATCGCGCGGTGCGGCAGCGCGGGAATGAGCTGCGCCAGCCTCTCCGCCAGCGTCGTGCTTTCGGTGCAGCGATACCGGCGCAGCAAATGCAGCCATTGCAACACACGGTCGCGCGAGAGGCTCGGCTCAAGGCGCAACTCGCGGTCGCCCACGGCGAGCAGGCCCACCGGGCTGGCGCGGTCGAGGCAGGCAAACGCAAGGCCGCCCGCAATCTGCACCGCCCACGCATACTTGCTGAGCGCCAGCGAGGAGATCGTCATCGACGCCGAGGTATCGAGGAGAATCCACGCCGGCATCCGCTTGGTGGCTTCATATTCCTTGATGAATGGCTTGCCGGTCCGCGCCATGACCCGCCAGTCCATCGCCTTGATAGGATCGCCCGGCTGATAGGGGCGCGACTGGACATACTCCTGACCGGACCCGAGAAACGGCGAGCGGTCGGTGCCGAAATTGAGGCTGTCCGCGAGACGCTTCACCGCGAGACGGAACTGCCGTGCATCCAGCGGGTCACAGGCCGGCAGGAGATGTTCCTCTCCGGGCGTAACGGGCGATGCGGCAGTCGGCATGGCGGCAGAAGTTGAATTGGCCTAACCCATCGCTCCGAGGATTTCCGCGAGGACTTTGGGGCCGGTGATGCCTTCGGCGAGCGCCTCGTATTTCAAGCGCACCCGGTGAAGCACGATATCTTCGGCGAGAGCAAACAAATCCTCGGGCACCACGTAGTCGCGGGCATGGAGACAGGCGCGCGCGCGCGCGGCTTTGGTCAGGGCGATGCCGCCGCGCGGGCTGCAGCCGAATTCCAGCGCCGGATGCCGCCGGGTGCGGTGGATCATTTCAATGACGTGCTTTTGAAAGACATCGCTGACGTGAACATCATGCACGGCGAGCATGGTGCGTTTCAAATCATCCAGCGTGCCCGCGGGATCGTGATCGAGCACATCGAATTCCGTGCGCGCCACGGTGCCGCCGGCCGCGTCCTGCTTGAGGCCGAGATTGAGATTCCGCCGCAGCACTTCCTCCTCCTCCGCCTGCGTGGGATACGTCAGGCGGTGACACATCATGAAGCGGTCGAGCTGCGCCTCCGGCAGTTCAAACGTGCCGGACTGCTCCACGGGATTCTGCGTGGCGATCACCACAAACGGCTGCGGCAGGGTAAACGTGTCATTGCCGATCGTGACCCGGCGCTCCTGCATCGCCTCCAGCAGCGCGCTCTGCACTTTGGGTGCCGCGCGGTTGATCTCATCCGCCAGCAGCAGGTTGGTAAACACCGGCCCCTTCCGCGTGCGGAAATCGCCGGTCTTCTGATCAAGGATCTCCGATCCCAAAATATCCGACGGCAGCAGATCTATCGTGAACTGCACCCGGGCAAACTTCAGATCAATCGTCTTGGCGAGGGTATCCACCAGCAGCGTCTTGGCCAGTCCCGGCATCCCCTGGAGGAGAATGTGTCCACTGGTGAGCAGGGCGATGAGCAGCCGCTCCACCACCACTTCCTGACCGACGACAACTTTGGCGATGCGCTCTCTGATGGCCCTGAGGAATGGATCAACGGCGGAGACAGAGGCGATAGCGTGCATGGGTGAGGGACTTTGACCGCACGTCCTATCCGCCGTTCAAACGGGAAGTCAACCAGCGCCGCGCGCCGGGCCACGCACCGATCCGCCAGGGAAACGCCGATTCCATCGTCCGGGGCGCAGGTGCGCGGATCGTTTTCAGGTGGGTTCAGAGTTTGGTTTTCAAGAGGCCGCTGGTGTCCCTCACTGAAATCTGAACCCCGGAAAACTCCGGCGGTGTTACAAAGCCTCTGAAGAGACCGGCGTTTCCCTGATCGTTTCATTCTTTGCGCCCCTGCACTTGCCGCGCCGGAATCCGCCCGCATAGTGCGCGCCCCTCCCCCCTGGAGGCTATTTTACCATGGAAGATTTCCCAATCGTTGAATTTGGCCTCGCCGGTCTTGGCAATGTCGGTGCCGGTGTATTCAAAAATCTGCAAAAGAACGGCGATCTCATCGCCAGCCGCAGCGGCATCCGCCTCAAGGCCAAGCGCATCGCGGTGCGGGACATGGAAAAGCACGCCGCCGCTGGTATTCCCCGGGAATTGCTCACCACGGACTGGCATGAACTCGTCAACGATCCTGACATCAAGGTCATCGTGGAGCTTATCGGAGGCACTGCGGAGGCCTACGATTTGGTGAAGACGGCCATCCTCGCGAAGAAAGCGGTGGTCACCGGCAATAAGGCGCTGCTCGCCGAGCGCGGGCGCGAACTCGTGGCCCTCGCGGAGCAGAATGACGTGCCGCTTTACTTCGAAGCCGCCGTCGCCGGCGGCATTCCCATTATCAAAGCAGTGCGCGAGGCCCTTATTGGTAATAACATTCTGGCGATTTACGGAATCATCAACGGAACGACGAACTACATTCTCAGCCGCATGGCGGACGCCGGGCTCAGCTACGAAGCGGCGCTCGGCGAGGCCCAGGCGAAAGGTTATGCGGAGTCCGACCCCACCCTGGATGTCACGGGCTGGGACGCCGGGCACAAGGCCATCATCCTCGCATGGCTCAGCTACGGAAGCTGGGTCAAGCCGGAGCAGATCCACGTCGAGGGCATCGCGCACATCACGCAGGCGGATCTGACATTCGCCCGCGGCAGCGGTTATGCCATCAAACTGCTCGGGGTCATTCGCCTTGATGCCTCCAACAACATTGAGGTGCGCGTGCAGCCGTGCCTCATTCACCGCAGCAGCATTCTCGCGCACATTGGCGGCGTGATGAATGCCGTGGCGGTTTATGGCGACATCGTGGGCGAGACCCTTTTCTATGGCAGCGGCGCGGGTCAGGATGCGACGAGCAGCAGCGTCCTCAGTGACCTCGTGGACGCGGCGGACAACCTGACCAATGAAGCCGGCGTCAATCACGGATTCGTTCCTCACGGCCGGTATGGGGCCTGCCTGCCGGTGGATGAGACGGTTTCCAGTTATTACCTGCGGCTCCGCGTGGACGACCGCCCCGGCGTGGTCGCGTCCATCTCGCGCATCCTTGCGGATCACAGCATCGGCATTCTCAGCATGAGTCAGCCGGAAGTGGCGGCCTCAGCGACGGAAGCCGATCTTATGCTGATGCTGCACAAGGCGCCGTTCGGAAAAATGAAGGCAGCCCGCGATGCCATCAGCGCGCTGGATTGTGTGATCGCGTCCCCGGTGCTGCTCCGCGTGGAATCCCTGCCGGGGCGGAAGTCCTGAGTCTCAAAGTCCCTTGTAAGCGGTGAACGCCAGGATCACGAGCAGGAGACCATAGCCGGCCCCGGCGAGGACGAGCCCTTTATAGCGCCCGGCGGTGCGGGTGGCCCAGTTGATTTGGTCGCGCAGGGTGTAGGGCATGCCGATCCAAAAGAGACCGAGTGTGAGGTAACTGTAGCAGAGGAGATTAAGCACCCAGCGGCTGTCGGTCTTGAGCCACGCGGCATCGAGTACCGGGCAAACCGCGAGAAGCAGGAAGATGCCTATGGCGCGAGCTCCGAGGTAGTCGTTCACCCAGAACAGCATGGCCACGTAGATGACGGGCACGGAAAACTGGGCGAGCCAGCGAAGACGCTCGAAGTCGCCCAATTCGATTGATGTGGCGACGACGAACGCCCAAATGAAATCAATGGTCAGGAAAACAGTGCCGACATTTTGGGAGCGGGGCACCGTCTTCAGTTTCTCCATCGCGAGCGGTGTTTTCACCAGCGCGAAGAGGTGGACGATGAGGAGGATGCTGCCCGTGATGAGCGCCGCGGTGGCCAGGCTGGAATCTTTATAGAGCCAGTCGTAGAGAGATTTGCAAATTTCCTTCATGAATCAGAATGGGGTGCCGGAGGTGCGGGTGAGTTCGCGGAAGGCGGCGATGACGCGGTTGGTCACCGGCCCGGGCTTGCCGTCGCCGATGGGGCGCTGATCGAGTTTGGTGGCAGCGATGACTTCCGCAGCGGTGCCGGTGAGGAAACACTCGTCGGCGGTATAAATGTCGTGCCGGCTGATGTCGGCCTCGCGCATCGGGATGTCGAGGCTGGCGGCGATATCGAATACGGCCCGGCGGGTGATGCCGTCGAGGGCACCGGCGCTGATGGGCGGCGTGAGGATGACACCGTCGCGGATGACGAAGATATTATCACCCGTGCATTCGGCGACGAGTCCCCGCTCATTGAGCAGCAACCCCTCCTCCGCACCGGCCTGAATGGCCTCCACCTTGGCCATGACGTTGTTAAGGTAGTTCAGGCTCTTCACCTGCGGACTCAGCGTGTCATGCGTGGGCCGGCGGGTGGCGCAGGTCGCCATGACCAGACCATTGCGGTAACATTCCTCGGGATACAGCTGGATGCCGCACGCGATGATGATGATCGAGGCCTTCGGACACTTGTAGGGGCTGAGGCCCAGCGGACCAGCCCCGCGGGTGATGACGAGGCGGATGTAACCATCGTCCAGTTCATTGACGCGGCAGGTCTCCAGCAGCGCGGCGGTCATTTCCTCCGGCGTGATGGGAATCGTGAGAAGGATGCTGCGCGCCGAATCGTAGAGCCGGCGGATATGCTCTTCGAGGCGGAAGACGCGGCGGTTATAAAACCGGATGCCTTCAAAGACGCCGTCGCCGTAGAGCAGGCCGTGATCGAAAACGGAGATGCGGGCGTCGGCCTCGTCGTACAATGTACCGTCAATATGGATTTTCATGAGTCTGGGGAAGAGCCGGCCCGGCCCGGCGGAGAATCCCTGACTGACTGCGGCGACGCGGCGGCCGTCCCTGTCAGGTTTCCAGCATCCCGTCGCGCAGCACCAGTTTGCGGTCTCCCTGCCCGGCAAGGCGCGTATCGTGGGTGACGACCATTAGGGTTTTTTTGGCATCTGCAACCACTGAGAGCAGCAAATTCATGATCTCGCCGCCAGTCTTGCTGTCGAGGTTGCCGGTCGGCTCGTCGGCAAACAAAACCTGCGGGTCATTCACGAGTGCCCGGGCGATGGCGACACGCTGCTGCTCCCCTCCTGACAGTTCGGAAGGCAAATGCTGCAGCCGCGCCCCGAGTCCCACCTGATCAAGCAGGTGTGCCGCCCGCGCCTTTGCCTGACGCCCGCCGATCATGGCAGGCAGGCACACGTTTTCCAGTGCGGTCAGTTCCGGGAGGAGAAGATAGTTTTGAAAGACGTAGCCGGTGAAGCGGTTGCGCAGCACGGCCTGGCTGGCGTTGGACCGTTCGTAGAGCGACTCTCCGCCGAGCAGCACACGACCGTTGCTCGGGGCTTCGAGTCCGCCCAGGATGTAGAGCAGCGTGGTCTTCCCTGCACCGGAAGGGCCGCAGAGAAAGACGCGCTCTCCCGGATTTACCGTTAAACTAACCCCTCGCAGCACTTCGATGGTGCTCGAGCCGAGGTTGAAGGAGCGATGTATATTTTCCGCCGTTAGAGTGCCGTCCATGTTGTGTGCTCTGAGTAATCTGCTGCTTCATTGGACGCGGACGGCACCGGCGCGTCAAGAGCACCCCTGATAATGCCCCGGCGGCCCCTGATCTGCGGTTGGAGGCAGGTCAACAGGGTGTGGAACCGCCGGGCCATATCATTGCCCCGGGGGGAGGGTGTTATCAGCGCTTCGCCTTGGCTGCCTTCTTGGCGGGCTTCGCGGCGGCCTTCGCAGCAGGCTTCGCGGCGGCCTTCGCGGCAGGCTTCGCGGCAGCCTTCCTGGCTGTCTTCTTGGACGTGGCACGCTTGCGGGAAGCCGCTTCCTGCCGGTTCGGCGGAAGCAGTGTCACGAGGTGATCGCGGTGGCCCTGCGCGGCTTTGAGAGCTTTGGTTTTTCCGCCGTTCGATTTATCGGCGAAGAACTTCTGCTCCGTTTTGCCCTTATAGGTCACACGAACATACCAGCCGTGATTCTTTTTCTCCGGCTGATCAATGCGGCTGACGCCATACATGGTTCTTGGTGGTGGTACTGGCATATGTTTTTTCCTGGTTGGTGTTGTTGAGTGGAGCGTATCCCGCGGTCTGCCTGTTTCGGTGCCAGGCACGATCACAAATTCACTCCGCCCGCAGAGTAGCGGAGCGATAGCCAATTTGGCAAGACTTTAATTGGCAGGATTTTTTGACGAACTTCCAAACCGTTATGCAGGACTGCGCGCAGTCGCCGGACAAGGGGCCGGTTCGCAGGATTCCTATCTGTTTCAGCGGGCGGCGAGACCCTCCGCAAGTCCGGCCCGCATGACCTCGACCGGTGCCTGACCGCCGAACCACCACTCAAAGGAATAGACACCCTGCCAAAGCAGCATGGGGATGCCGTTGATGGCCCGCGCTCCGGCATCACGCGCGGCGCCCACAAGCGGAGTGATGAGCGGTTTATAGACCATATCGTAAACCATGTGGTGCGGCTGCAGCAGTGAATGCGGCACGACAGCGGGATCACCGGCCTTCATTCCCAGGCTGGTGCAGTTCACGATGAGGTCCACGCGCGGCAGCGCCGCGGCGAGGGCATCGGGAGTGAACGGAACCACCGTCGCCGCACGGCCTCCCGGCAGACCGGTCAGACCTGCGGCGACCTGTTCGACCTTTGCGAGGGTGCGATTTGTAAGGAGCAACTCGCGGCAGCCTTCCATCGCGCAGACCGTGGCCACAGCCGCTCCCGCACCGCCGCCGGCACCGGGAACGAGGATACGGAGATCCTTTACCTCGCGGCCAAACTCCTCCCGCACGGTGCGGAGGAATCCGGGGGCGTCGCTGTTGCGGCCGAAAACCGTCCCGTCGGGCCGGAAGATCAGCGTGTTCACCGCGCCCACACGGCGGGCATCAGGGTGAACTTCATCCACCGCGTCCAGCGCCATGAACTTGTGGGGGATCGTGCAGTTGCATCCGATGAAGCCCAGCGCCGTCAGCTTTGGCAGCGCCGCGACAAATTCCTCCGGCTTCAAATGCAGCCTGACATACTGCGCCGCAATGCCGCAGGCGCGCAGCGCGGGATTGTGCATCTCCGGGGAAAGCGAATGGGCCACGGGATCGCCGATAACGGCAAGCCGGGCCGGCGGGAACAACCGCCCTCCGGTTTCCGGCCAGCGGTCGAGGTCAGCGGCGGTGAAGAGAATGGGATCGGAAGGCATTAGTGATAATGTCAGGCCGTCAGCAGCGGCATCCTGGCCCTGAGGCGCGCGACGGTTTCGGCTTTGCCCAGGATCTCCAGGAGCGGCAGCAAATCCACCCCGTGCCCCTGCCCGGTGACGGCCACACGCAGCGGAAACAACAGCGCGCCGGGCTTCACTTTCAGTTCCGCCGCGGAGAGGTCCACGCCGCCCTGGATGTGCTCCCGGTTCCAGTGGACGAGCGCGTCGAGATGGCCGGTGAGCGCGGTTAGTTTCGCCGCAGTATCCGGCAGGGCGCTGATCTTCGCCCGGGCGTCGTCAGCAACGGGCGCACCTCTTTCACACAGCATGGTGAGATGTTCGGCGATCTCCGGCACGGTGCGGACCTTCGGTTTGATGAGCCGCAGCAGGGAATCCAGCGCCGCCGGTTGCGGCAGCGGCTTTCCGGTAAGCCACGCGCGGCAGGACGCGATAAACGCGTCGTCGCTCTGCAGTTTCACGTATTCGCCGTTCATCCAGCGGCACTTTTCGAGATCGAACTTCGCGTTGTGGTGGTTAAGGTGGTCCCAGTCGAACAGCCGCTGCACTTCGGCGAGAGGCAGGACCTCGCGGTCGTCCTTCGGCGACCAGCCGAGGAGGCAGAGATAATTGCGCACCGCCTCCGGCACGAATCCGTTCTCCATGTAATAACCGACCGCCGCGCCCTGGTCGCGTTTAGACATTTTCGAGCCGTCCTGATTCAGAATGAGCGGGATGTGCGCATACGTCGGCGGCGCGGCGTCGAAGGCGCGGAACAGTTCGATGTGTTTGCCGGTGTTATAAATGTGGTCCTCGCCGCGGATGACGTGAGTGATCTCCATCTCGATGTCGTCCACCACATTCACAAAATGGAAAATGTAGCTGCCGTCCGGGCGGCGGATCGTCATGTCAGGCTCGCTGGTGCGGTCAATTTTGATCTCCCCGCCGATTTCGTCCGGCAGGAGAATGATCTCCTGCGGTGAACGGAAGCGCACCGCTCCGTTTTCCTCCGTGTAGGTATGATCACTCGCCGTGAGGCGCGCGAGATAGTCATCGTAGATCGCCTGACGCTGGCTTTGAAAATACGGCCCGCGGCTGCCGCCTGCCTCCGGCCCTTCATCCCAGTCGAGCCCCAGCCAGCGCAGTCCGTCGAAGATGGCCGCCATCGCCTCGGGTGTATTGCGCGCAGCGTCAGTGTCTTCAATGCGCAGGACAAACGTGCCGCCGTTGCGGCGCGCAAAGAGCCAGTTGAACAAAGCCGTGCGTGCCCCGCCAACGTGTAGGTAGCCGGTGGGCGAGGGAGCAAAGCGAACGCGCGGAGCAGGTGTGAGCATAAGTGCAGGGAAACGGCAGCGCCGCCATAAAGTCAAGCCCCCGGGACCGCGGCTTTGCAAGCCGCTCGCCACCTCAAGCCCCGGGACCGCGGCTTTGTAAGCCGCTCGCCACCTCAAGCCACACGCAAAGTAAAGCCAAGCCATGCAGTCGGGTTCAGCGCCTTACAAAGGCGCGGTCCCGGGCTCTATCGCAACGCCTTCCATTCCCCGTATCCCGCCCATGCGCCCCGCCGGGCAACTTCCTGCTCAAAACGCTCCCGGTCCTCACCCTTCAGCCGCCGTCGCGCCTGACGCTGAGATTTCATCAACAGTTCCGCATCGCCGGATTCCTGCGCGCTCCGGACCAGCTCCGCCCACAGTTCCGGCGAGTGCGGGTGATATTCCAACTGCCGTTCGCATTCGTTGATCGCATCCGCGTGCCGCTGTTCGTGACGATAGAAACGCACCAGCTTCAGAGTCACTGGGGGCGGCTCGGCCTGATTGTTTCCAAAGTAGATGAAGTCAATGAACCTGGTGAACGGACGGGAAAACCATTCGCTCAAAGTCGCGGAAAACAATATGCCCGCGATGATAAGGTAAACCATCGAAACAATCGCCATACCAAAGCCACCGTATCCAGCCAGCCCGGAGGTAGCAGTTCTGAAAAACATTGCCAGCATCGCCACCCCAAGGCCGTTTCTGATCGTGAGCCAGTCTTTCATGGTGAGGATTTACGCCGCCAGCCTGCTTCCTGCAAGATTTGAAACACGGCAAAACCGCGCACGGCTCATTCCTCCCGTGACCGGGATTCCCGCAGGACTGCACAATTTGCTGGCGAATTCTCCGGATCATCCTCATGTTCCGGCACTCTCACAAATCCACACCATGAACCCACCCGCCCTCATCCGTCCGTTGCGTTCCGCCTCCGCAGCGGTCATCATCGCTCTCACCTTCAGCGGCTGCGGCGACAAACCCGCCGCCGACGCCGGCAAATCCCCCTCCGGCGATGCCGCTGCCACCCCTGCCGCCGCACCTGCCGGTCCTCCCGGCACAGAAGCCGGAGCCAAAGAACTGCTCAGCGCCCTCCTCAAAGCCGGCACCGACACGAAAGCCCTCACCGCCGCACTCAAACCGGATCAGGCCGATTACGAAGCCGTCTTCACCGGCGACTTTGCCGCCAAAGTCGCCGCAGCTCACGCTCCCCTCTGGGAGTCAAAGCCCGCCATCGGACCGAAAGAAGGCCAGACGGAACTGATGCTGAACGGCGTCTCCTCCACCGATCTCAAAGCCTGGGCAAAGAACGCATCGGACAACCTGCCAGGCGGCTACGAGAAAATCAAAGACAACTTCAAAGATGGACTAACCGTATATGCCTTCAAGTTCGTGAAACCCGGCGAGGACACCGGCATGGCCTTTGACGGACTCGTCCATGTGAACGGCAAGTGGCGCATCTTTCCCAAGCCGTTCCGCGCCGCGGACTAGCGCGGGAAGTGGTCAGTAATCAGTAATCAGCACTCAGTAATCAGTAATCAGTAATCGGTGATCAGTGGTCAGTTTTCTGTTACTACGCCGTGACCGGCACTTGGAGTGAACGGTTGTCCTCGCCATTGTTTGAACACCCCGCAGGAGAAGGCTCTCAGTAACCGATCACCGATCACCGATCACCGATCACCGATCACCGACCACCGACCACTGATTACTGACCACTGATTACTGACCACTGATTACTGATTACCGATCACTCTCCCATGCGCGTTCTCCCCGCCCTCCTCGCCCTCCTCCTCTGCCTCCCCTGCCCCGCGCAGGACAAGCCCAACATTCTGCTCATCCTTGCCGATGACCTCGGCTGGTCGGACCTCGGTTGTTATGGCTCACCCCTGCGGAACACCCCGGCACTCGACAAACTGGCGGCGGAGGGCGTGCGCTTCTCGAATGCGTGCAGCGCCCAGCCGATCTGCTCTCCTGCGCGCGCGGCCCTGATGACGGGGCGGGCGCCAGCCCGGCTGCACCTCACCGATTTCATCCCCGGCCGGCGAGTGATGCCGTCCCAGCGAATGTTGAAGCCGGAGATGAAACAGCAATTACCTTTGGGGGAGGAGACACTGCCGGAGTTGTTAAAGGAGGCAGGCTATACGACCGGCATCTTCGGCAAGTGGCACCTCGGCGGCCCGGGATTTGGTCCCGGGGAGCAGGGATTCGATCATTACTTCGCCGGCAACGCGAACACCGCGCCGTCCGCGATGGAGGGCGGCAAAGGCGAGTATGAACTCACCGCGAAAGCCGGCGAATGGATGGAGCAGAACAAAGACAAACCCTTTTTCTGCTATCTTGCCCACAACACCCCGCACATCCCGCTCGGTGCCAAAAAGGAACTCGAAGACAAATACCGCAAGGCCGGCGCGGCCAATCCCACTTACGCCGCCATGCTGGAGAGTATGGACGACTGCGTGCGGCTCTCGCTGGAAAAACTCGACGCGCTCGGACTGCGCGACAAAACGATCGTCATTTTCCTCAGTGATAACGGCGGCCTCAATATTGTAGAAGGGACGAACACCCCCGCCACGAGCAACAAACCGCTGCGCGGCGGCAAGGGCGGCCTCTATGAAGGCGGCCTGCGCGTGCCGCTCATCGTACGCTGGCCGGGCAAAATCCCCGCCGGCAAAACGGAGAGCACGCCGGTTATCAGCACCGACCTCGTCCCCACGCTTCTCGCCGCCAGCGGGACCGGGCCGTCATCACAACCGTGCGACGGGGTTAGTCTTCTGTCCCTGCTCACCAGCGGCACGAAATCGGAGCGCGCCGCTCTGTTCTGGCACTACCCGCATTACAGCAACCAGCGCGGCTTCCCCGGGGGGGCCGTTCGCGCGGGTGACTGGAAACTCATCGAGTCGTTCGACGACGGGCATGTCGAACTCTATCATCTCGCCGAAGATCCGTCAGAGATGCAAAACCTTGCGCTCTCGCATCCTGGCCGCGTCGCCGGCATGCGCTCGTCGCTGCGCGCATGGCGCACAGAAATGAACGCCCAGCCCATGCGCGGCCCCAATCCTGACTACGATCCGCTCGCCGCATGGAACCTCATCACCCAGGGACCAAAGGGCGGCCTGCAACTCCCCGCCAGCCTCGCCGAAGTTCACGGCTCCATGCTGCGCTACGAGCCGCCGCCTCACAAGAACACCCTTGGCTACTGGACTCGCGCCGAAGACTGGGCCGCATGGGACGTCATGGTGGACAAGCCCGGCGACTTCCGCGTCGTCATGCGCTTCGGCTGCGGCAACGGCAGCGGCGGCAGCGACGTGGACATCAGCATCGCCGGCCAGACCCTGCCCTTCAAGGTCAAGGAAACCGGCGGCTTTCAAAACTGGCAGGAGGCAGAGTTAGGTAAAGTGTCTCTGGCCGCCGGACGGCACACTCTTTCCATCAGGCCAAAACTGAAGAAAGGCGCGGCGGTGATGGACGTGCAGGCTGTTGTGCTCACGCCTGCCGCGCCGTGAAAGCCCCGGTTCTACGGTGCCTTCGTGACACTCCACGTCCACGTTTTCCCGTCCGTATTCTGCTCGTCGCCGATGGTGAATCGGTTCGCTTCACCGGAATCAGCGAACGGACCGCGGCGGAAATCCCGGCAGTCTTCGTTCCCGCTGGTTCTTCCTGCGGGTATTCACACTTTCTTCTCGCCAAGGACCCCGAGGGGTTTCGGTAGTTTTACGCGGCGGAGGTTGAACTGGGTGATGGCTTTTTCGCGGAGTCGCTGCATGGCGGCCTCGATGCTGTCGGTGACGAGCAGGAGGTCGAGA
>JANNVM010001062.1:0-3965 GCA_031414455.1 Verrucomicrobiota bacterium | reverse complement strand
AGGGCGACAATCTGCACCGCGTCGTCATCTTCCGCGACGGCCCTGAGAGGGCCAACCAAGTGCTCCCGTTCTCCGCCTTCGAAAGCGAGAACCCCGAGGACTTGTGGAAGTATCTGGCGACTTACGAGCAGAAAACGAGCGGTCAAATCCTAGCCATCCCGCACAACGGCAACCTGAGCAACGGACGAATGTTCGCGCTGTCGGACTTCTTTGGCAATCCGCTCACGCGTGAATACGCCGAGAAGCGTTCCCGCTGGGAACCGCTCATGGAAGTGACTCAGACCAAAGGCGACAGCGAGGCGCATCCGTTCCTTTCGCCGAACGACGAGTTCGCCAACTTCGAGCGCTGGGACAAAAGCAACCTTTCCGTGCCGGCCACGCCGAAAAAGCCGGAGATGTATCAATTCGAATATGCCCGGGAAGCACTCAAGAACGGCCTCAAGATGGAAGCCAAACTCGGCGTCAACCCATTCAAGTCCGGCATGATCGGCTCGACGGATACCCACACCTCTCTGAGCTCTTTTGATGAAGATAACTTCTTCGGCAAAGTCCCTTCCTCGGAGCCAAGTCCGGAGCGATGGGACGAGGTTTTCTTGAAATTCCCCGACGGGAAAGCGGCGTTTTCGGGCTGGAACATCCAGGCCGCAGGCATCGCCGGCGTCTGGGCGCGCGAGAACACCCGCGCGGCGCTCTTCGACGCCATGAAGCGCAAGGAAGTCTATGGCTCGACCGGCCCGCGCATCACCGTTCGGCTCTTCGCGGGCTGGGACTTCCAGGCCGATGAAGTCGAGATTCCGGACTTCGCGGCGCAAGGATACGCCCGCGGCGTCCCGATGGGAGGCGACCTCAAGTCAGCGCCCGATGGCAAAGCCCCGACCTTCCTCGTGCGGGCCATGCGCGACCCTGACGGCGCGAACCTCGACCGCGTGCAGATCATCAAAGGCTGGCTTGACGCCAAAAACGAAGTTCATGAGCGCGTCTTCGACATCGCCGTGTCCGGCGGGCGCCAGATCGACACCGATGGCCGCTGCAAAGAATCGGTGGGCAACACCGTGGACGTGCCCAACGCGACTTACAAAAACACCATCGGCAGCGCGCTCCTCGGGGCCTATTGGAAGGACCCGGAGTTCGATGCGAAGCAACGCGCGTTCTACTATGTGCGTGTGATTCAAATTCCATCGCCGCGCTGGACCGCCTACGACTGCAAGCGCTACGGCATCAAGATGCCCAAGGAAGTCCCGATGATTGTCACCGACCGCGCCTACAGCTCGCCCGTCTGGTTCACGCCTTGATGATTCAACAGGAGAGAGCGGAGAGCAATTCTGCAACGTCCGTTTCCTCTGTTCGCTCCTGTTCAGTTCCAATTCCTGGATTGAGAAATCTAAAGCGACACTTTAGGAAACTCATGTATGAATTACGTTCTGTTCCTGGCTGCCATCCTATTCTGCTCGGGAATGGCCATGGCGTGCCCGATCTGCATGGGCGTGGTGCCGCAGAAGCCGACGTTCGCGGAGGAGTTAAAAGCGGCGCGGGATGTCGTGGTGGCTCATCCGGCGGGAGAAGCGGAGGCGTTTGAAGTCGGCATGGTGGTCAAAGGCGATGCGGCTTTGAAGGGCAGCGCCGTGCGCGTGGCTGGCATCAAGGAAGCCGGCAGCGTGATCCTGTCGCGTGCGACGGCGGACGCGCCGTGGACCAGCCAGGGAACGTCGGGCGTTCATCTCGTGCGCTTTTTCGATGCGGTCCGCGCGCTGCCCGCTGCGGCTCCCGCGACGGACGCGGAGTGGAACGCGCGACTGGTAGTCTTTCATCCGTTTCTCGGCCATCTTGACCCGCGCATCGCCCGCAGTGCGTGGGCGGAGTGGGCGCGCGCGCCGTATCGCGTGCTCCGGCTGCAGCGGGTGAAGGCGGAGGAACTCCGCGCATGGCTGCTCGATCCAGCGCAGAGTTTCGCTGCGCCGATGTGGCTCGTGCTGCTCGACGTTTCCGGCGATGCCGACGACGCCCGCCGCATGAACGATCAACTCGAAGCAGCGTGGAAGAAGAATGAGGCCTCGCTGGCAGCGGCGCTGCTCACGGTCCGCATCGAGCGGGAAGGCGAGAAGGGCGTGGCGTGGCTCGAAGACCATTACATCCGCGACCGCGACCGCACGCTCGAAGATGTCCAGGCCGCCGTCGCCGCGCTCAGCGTGCAGGGCGAGGCCAATGCCGCCCTGCGCCCGCGCATTCTGGACGCCTGCCGCACGATGCTGGCGGAACGCCGTCCGCTCAGCGGCCTCCTCGCACGCGACCTCACCGCATGGGGCGAGTGGAGCGCGCAGGCTCATTACGAATCACTCCTCGCCTCCGGCGAACCCGTCCTGCCGGAGACCCGTCGGGCGATCATGGACTACCTCGAAGCGTGCCGCAAAAACCGAGGGACGAAATCCTCCCCGACCGGGACGAGGTGACGACGGAAAAACAATCGTCTTGCCCGGCTGCCGCACTTGTCTTACAGCCAGACTCATGAAAACACTGACCATTCGACTGCCTGATTCCCTCGTCACGGAAATCGAGCACGAGTCACGGGCGCGCAGCGTCTCGAAATCCGACGTGGTGCGCGAACGGCTGCGACAGCCCGCCGGCAAACGCGGCACGATGCGGGAATTGCTGGGCGACCTCATCGGTTCGGTTGATGGCCTGCCTCCCGACCTTGCCAGTAACAAAAAGAAATACCTTCCCGAGTTGATCCGTGGCAAAAAACTACCTCGCCGATAGTTCTGCCCTGGTGGCGTTGCTCAGCCGCAACGACCAGCATCATGAATGGATCGCAGTGCAAACTGACACGCTGCCCTGGCCCTGGCTCAGTTGTGAGCCGGCATTGACGGAGGCCTTCCACCTGCTCGGCAAAAGGGGCGCACCGCGCCTGAAGGAATTGTTGCGGCGCGGGGCAGTCGTGCTCGCGTTTGATTTGGGAGATCAACTCACGCCGGTGCTTGGCTTGATGGACAAATACGCCGATGTGCCCATGAGCCTTGCCGATGCCTGCCTCGTGCGCATGAGTGAAACGCTGCCCGACTCCATGGTGCTGACCACGGACAGCGATTTCAAAATCTACCGCCGCCACAGCCGGCAGGTCGTGCCCTGCCTGATGCCATGAGAATTCTCCGCGAACCCCTGTTCCATTTCCTCCTCCTCGGTGCGGCGCTCTTCGTTGGCTACCGGCTGATGAATCGCGCGCCGGAAATTGGAACGCAGCAGATTGTGGTCAGCCCGGGACAGATCGAACACATGGTCAACACCTTCACGCGCACCTGGCAGCGGCCGCCGGACGAAGTCGAAGTGAAGGGGCTGATTGATCAATTCGTCCGCGAGGAGATTTTCTCGCGCGAGGCGATGAAGATCGGGCTGGACAAGGATGACGTCATCATCCGCCGCCGGCTCCAGCAGAAGATGGAGTTCATCGCGGACGACTTCGCCGCGGGCGTCGCTCCAACCGAGGCGGAACTCGCCGCTTACTTTGAAAAACATCCGGATTCGTTTCGGCAGGACCAGAAGCTCACGTTCCGGCAGGTGTATCTCAACGCCGACAAGCGCGGCGACCAACTGGAAGCCGATGCCGCGCGGATGCTGGCGGAACTGAAAGCGAAAGGAGCGCAGGCGGACACGTCCGAAGTGGGCGATCCCTCGCTGCTGCCGCCGGCGCTGGCCGATGAACCGCAGCGCGGCATTGAGAGCGCGTTTGGCGGGGAGTTCGCCGCGCAGCTCGCAAAGCTGCCCGCGGGCGAATGGAGCGGGCCTATTCAGTCCGGTCTGGGAACGCATCTCGTCTTCATCGAGCAGCGCACGGATGGCCGTGTGCCCGCACTCGCCGAAGTGCGCGCGCAGGTGTTGCGTGAGTGGGAGAACGAACGCCGCACGGAGACCAACCGCAAGTTCCTCGACGAGCTGCTCAAGCAATATGCCGTCACCATCGAATGGCCGAAGGA
>JANNVM010001061.1:0-3153 GCA_031414455.1 Verrucomicrobiota bacterium | reverse complement strand
TCACCGAGGCGGCACTGCTGGGCGTGCGGGATGTCTATCCACTGGCCGGTGAAACTGAATACTTCGGCATCCGTACTGAAATACTCGGACAGCAGACCGCGGAGTCCGGCGGCGTGACGTGTCTGGCAGGACAGATGACCGGCGAACGGCAGGCGGTGCAGCCCTGGCACGGCATCGAGGTTTTCCATTTCCGGCAGTCCGGTGCCGAAGGTGCAGGCGATCCATTCGGCGAAGGTGCGGTCCTCCGTGCGGTCGAGGTCCACAGTCTTTTGCGCCACGGCCCAAGCCCGGTAAAACAGGCTGATGGTGCGGTGATGGAAGATGTCGATGAACTCTGTGAGGGTAGAGTCGCGCCCGGAACTGGTGCCGGAAGCGGAGGCTTCCTCCTCGCGCGGGCCGCGGACGTCAGGATCCTGGATGCCGCGGAGGCGGTTGCGGATGAAGTCGGTGTAGCGCAGCGGCAGCGGACCGTTAGGACCTGTCAGGCCGGTGAAGCGGACCATGAGTTTCGTCCCGCGCTGGCGGTCGAGGTGCGGCTGCTCGAGTGCGGACGTGGCAAAGCCGAGCGAGAGATACTGACCGAACCGGACGGGATCCTGGCGCAGCGCGCGCGAGGTGCCGAGCCGCGGCAGGTCGGGGCGCGAACTCTCGATCCGGCGCAAGGCACCGAAGAAATCGTAATCCCACGGGCGCTCGAGCACGCCGTCAATTACAGAGCCGGAATCCGTCCTGGTCGTATCGGCCATCGCATGATCTCTCCGCGCTGTTCGGTGTGGAGAGTGAGTCGGGTGAAGGAGTTGAGGGAAACATACCGGGCGAGAAACTGCTCGACGGCACTGGCAAAGAGAAATGTTCCATAGCCGGCGAAGCGATCTTCATCGAGCGTGAGATCCACATCAATGCCGCGAATGAAACTAACCGGTCCGGTGCCGGGGCTGCGGGCGAGGGCGGGACGGCTGCCGACGCGGCGGATGCCGTCTATCTGGGATTCGATTTTCGGGTCGGCGGCGTAGAGGTGGAGCATTTCCCGGAGCGCTTCGGCACCGTTTTCGCCGTGGCTGACGAGCGAGAGATAATTGAGCGAGAGATGGTTGATGGCGCGCCATGCGAAGCGCCCTTCGGCGACGGCGGGCCGCGGCGGTGTGGGGCCGCTGAGGCAGCGGATGGAGGCGACGGGCAGGTGCGACTCCGGCGTGAAGTCGGTGGTGCCGAGGCCTCTCGGAATATCGAGAGCGAGGTGGCGGTTGGTGACCCAGCAGTCGGCGGCGATTTGTTCGAGGTTGGGCGAAAACGGTGCGCTCTCCGGATCCACGAGTGATATGTGGACTTCGCTGCCGGGATAGGTGGAGCGCTGGCCGAATTTCCGTTCGCTCTCCGACAGCGCGCGCGGCACGCGATAGCTGGTGTAGAAAGCCGCGGCGGCGGCGCGGTGATTGCGGTGCAGGTAGAACGGAAAGAACGGCTGTTCTTCTGACGACGTGCGGCCATAGCCGGTGACTTTTTCCACGGCGTAGATTTCGTAGTCAAAGATGCGCGTGCGATCAATGATGAGCTGATACTCATACATTGAAGTAGTGATGGGTGCGCGCTCGGTGCGGCGACGGAAGAGGTTCACCACTGGCGTGCAGTAGAGCTGGAAGAGGGACGGCTGGACGAAGTCGGTGATCTCCTCCTTCCGTTCGCGCAGGGGCACGATGATGTCGAATTCCCGTCCCGCAAAGCGCTGCAGGGCCTGTTTCAATCCGCCGAATTCAACAAAGAGCCCGCGGGCCGGCATGAGGAAGTGCTCTTTGAGAATGCGATAGCCTTCAAAGCTGCGCGGGTTCGGCGGGAGCATGGCTTCGTTGTCCTCAAAACCGGCCTGACGCACGGTGTCCATTCTGAGAAACGTGCTGCGCCGGTGCTGCACGTCGGTGGACTCGCGGATCACAACGCCCATGCCGCGGGCAAAGATTTCCTCCATGACCACGGACGGGAGGTGGTCTTCACCGTGCAGGAAAAAGTTGAGCCGGTCGCAGTCGAGTTTGTTGAGGACGCCTTCCGGCCCGCTCGTCTTGAGCCGCAGCCGGATGCGCAGCGCGGCGCGGGCGGCGGCGTATTCGCGCGGGAGATTCAACTCGCCCATCGTTCGCGTGAGGTAATCGGCGTGCGTTACTTCGAGTGGATAGAGGGTGATTTCATGGGCGGTGAGAAAGCGGCAGGTTGTGGCTTCGTCCTTGAGTTTGAGCGACTGCATGGCGCTGCCACGGGGCACTTTCATGCCGTCCATCAGTGACTTATCGCTCCAGACCGGCTCCATCCTTGCGATGGCGCAGGACGGTCCCGGTGCAAGGTAGTCAGGATAAACGGTTTCAAGAATGCCCTGAGTGAAACGGGGAAACTCGGCCTCCAGCTTCAACTGCACGCGGGATGTCAGATAGGCGAATCCTTCGAGCAGCCGCTCGACAAACGGGTCAGGACAAACATCGCGCGACTCGCGGTCAATGCTGAGGCGCGCGGCGATTTTCGGATATGATGCCGCAAAGTCGCCGGCCACTTCGCGAATGTGGCGCAGCTCTTCGTTGTAAATCTGGAGGAAGGCCCGGTTCATGCGCCGCCCGAGATTTCGCAGATGCCGGACTCCAAATCAATGTCGGTGCGGAAGAAAATCCGCTCCGGGTTCGGCAGTGCCCAAAGGTGGCCTTTGATTTCAAAGCCGACCCGGCCGATTTCGGTGCGGTCACTTTGCACCATGCGGACTTGGAGGGATTCCGGCACGATGCGCGGCTCGAAGTTGATGATGGCGTCGCGGAACTGGCGCTCGAGTTCGAAGGCGTCGAGTTTGTCGGAGGTGACGCCGGCGAGGTCGCGCGTGCCGTAGTTGAGCACCGAGCGGGCGACGTGGGGAAATTCGCAGATGTCCTCACTGGGCAGATGGCAGGGTGAATTGAGCAGCCAGCGCAGGTCGCGGAGCACGGCGGCGCGGTATTCGTCGAGTGTCACTGTTCTGCGGCGGGCCGCCTCCTCGCGCGTGTCCGGCGCGAAGTCCACGAGCCTGTCGAGCAGGCAGGGCAGGCGCACCTGGGTTTCCTGGATCATGCGGGTGTAAAGGTGATTTCGCGCACGTCGAGCAGGGGAATCTCCGCGCTGTCCGTCATGAACACGCGCTGGCCG
>JANNVM010001060.1:0-4075 GCA_031414455.1 Verrucomicrobiota bacterium | reverse complement strand
TCCCTGCTCATGATCCACTACACCTCCCCCGCACCCCGCCACCATAGCTTAGTTTAGCGTTCCTGTGGCCGGAGATCCGGGTCCACCTCAGAGTTGTAAGTGAAGATGGCTCCATTCTCGCAGAACTGCTCCAGATGCTCCACGCAACTTCCGCAAGTGCGGCAGGAGTCCACCAGACAGCCAACGCCAGCGATGTCGCCCGCTTTGAACTTCTGCACCTTCGCTCCGATGCTGATGACGCGACCGATGATTTCATGCCCCGGCACGCAGGGGTAAGTCGTGCTGTGCCATTCATTGCGGACAGTGTGTAGATCCGAATGGCAGACGCCACAAAAGAGGATCTCGATTTGAACGTCGCGCTCGCCGGGATCACGGCGGTCCAAGCTGAAAGGTGCGAGCGGAGTGGTGGCCGAGGTGACGGCGTAGGATTTGGTTTTCATCAGCGTGTGTTTATGTGCTTTGTGCGGTTTGTGCTATAGGGTCAATGCCCACCCTCTCAAAGGTGGCGGGGCTTCTCCTGTCACTTATGCGCGCTCGAGTATGGGCTGCGCTCTCCCTCGCACAAATTGCAAGGTGATCTCGGCGACACGGCGGCCATACATCTCTGCCGTTTCAATATCGCCGATGCCAGGTGCCGCAGGAGGATCGACCTGAAAGCTCGCGGCCATGGGGCCGATGAAGGAACCGACCCGATTATGCGCTTCGGGGCCAGGGCCGGTGATTTGCTTCATCTCCTCCGGTTTGTTTGACGAGGGCATGATGCCGAGGCTGACGAAGATCATGCCATGCTGCATGGCATTGATGAACAGTCCGGTCAGCGTGTTGAGTTTATCACCTGAAAACGACGAGGAATTGGTGAAAGCCCCGGCGATCTTGTCTTTCCAGGCAAAGGTGAACCATTTCTTGGAGGCGGCTTCGATGAAGGTTTTCATGCCCGCAGACATGCTGCCCATGTAGGTCGGGCAGCCAAAGATGATCGCTTCGGCAGAGTCGAGTTCATCAAGGCACCTGGCCGCTTCCTCCGCGCTGTAGAGCGTAGCTTGGACACCCAGCACGCTTTGCGCACCGCGATGAACGGCCTCTGCTTGCAGTTTCGTGTGGTCGTAGCCGGAGTGGTAGATGATGGCGATGTTGTTCATGATGGGTGTTTAAGCGGCTGAGTTGATGTCGGCGACCCGGATGAGCTTCTTGTTTACAAACTCCTGGATGCCAAGGCTGGAGAGTTCGCGTCCGAAGCCTGAGTTTTTGATGCCGCCAAAGGGCAGATCGGAAGCGGTCCAGGTGGGATGATTGACGAAGACCATTCCGGTGTCGATGCAGCTAGCGACACGTTTGCCGCGCTCGACGTCCTGAGTGAAGACGGAGCCGCCGAGGCCATAGTCTGAATCATTGGCGAGTGCGATGGCTGCCTCCTCATCTTTGACTCGGAAGAACAGTGCCACGGGGCCGAAGAACTCCTCGCGGTAGGCGGGATTGTCAGGCTGAATGTCCGTCAGGATCGTCGGCTGCATGAAGGCACCCGGGCGCTCCATGCGCTTCCCGCCGAGCACCAGCCTGGCACCGTGAGCGATGGCTTCATCCACCTGCTTCACGAGTTGCACCAGAGCTGCCTCCGTGGACAGAGGGCCGAGCGTGGTGCTCTTGTCCATCGGGTCGCCAGGATTGAGCGCTTCCATGGCCGCTTTGAATTGCGCGAGGAAACGATCCGCCAGGGCTTCGACGATGATGAAACGCTTCGCGGCGATGCAGCACTGGCCCATGTTGTTCATCTTGGCCCACACCGCCCATTGGAGCGTCTTCTCCAGATCGGCATCTTCCAGCACGATGAAGGCATCACTTCCGCCCAGTTCCATCGTGGATTTTTTGAGGTTCTTGCCAGCTCTCTCGGCGACCCCTCTCGCCGCTGCGACGCCACCGGTTAGCGCCACGCCTTGGATGCGTGGATCATCGATCACGGCGAGCACTTGCTCATGCGAGATGAGCAGATTCGTGTAGGCACCCGCTGGCGCTCCAGCCTCGTGCCAGAGCTGCTCAAAGGCGATGGCACACTGCGGTACGGTGCCCGAATGCTTGACCATCACAACGTTGCCCGCCATGAGATTTGGGGCGGCAAATCGAGCGAGCTGATAGTAGGGAAAATTCCACGGCTGAACGCCAAGCAGCACGCCTAACGGGCTGCTTTCTACCACCGCTTCACCTAAACTCGGATTTAACTTCTCCGGCGCGAGGAAGCGCTCGGCATGGGTCGCGTAGTAGTCGAGAATGTCCGCGCTGAGCATCACCTCACCGACCGACTCCGCGAATAGCTTGCCCATCTCCAGCGTCATCGGACGCGCAAACTCCTCCGCACGCTCACGCATGATGCCAGCAGCCTTGGAGACGATGCCCGCTCGTTCAGCAAAGGTCAGCTTCCGCCAACTGTCGAAACACGTCGCCGCAGTGGCGGTGGCCGTTTCGAGTTGCAGATCAGTGTGTTCGTCGAAGCTCTTCACAAGCTCGCCGTTGTAGGGATTGATGCTTTGGTAACTCATAGGACCCCAGAGTGTCGCGTTACTGTCGACGTCGCTTTGGGGTGTAACCCTACCTTGTTGGATCGTGGCTCAGGGATTCAGCCGCCAGATCGTGAAGTTGAGCACCGCAGCAAAAGTGACCCAGGCGAGATAGGGCAGGAGCAACGCACCGGCGACTTTCCTGACCCGCCAAAATAACGTCACGGTTATCAACAGCACGAGCCAAAGCGCCATTATTTCTGCAAAGGCAAAACCGGGCTGATGAAGCCCAAAAAACAGCGGCGTCCATAACGCATTGAGCAGCCACTGAACCAGAAAAAATCCCAGCGCCCGACGCTGCGCCTTCCACCCGCCCTCACGCCAGACCAGCCAAGCAGCAACGGCCATCATCACATAAAGCAGGCTCCATGCTGGACCAAAGAGCCACGACGGCGGATTCCACGACGGCTTATTGAGCGCGGCATACCAGCCGTCCGTTGAGACAACGATGGCGCTGCCCGCAGCTGCAAAACAGAGCGCGAGCCAACCCACCAAGGCAAGTGCTTGGCGGAGGGCGGAGGGTGAAATTGGAGGTGTCATAATGGTGTTGTTAAAGCCTCGGAACCCATCCGTCGGCGATGAGCGAGAGCGTGAGGGTGAGTAGCGCCCGATCGACTAGGCGTCTCGCCCACGCCTTGAAAGGCATGAATAATGGACCCATGCGATCAGCACAAATTGAAAAGGCAGGCGTGCCCAAAGCACCCAGCTTGGGATGGTGACTCCCTGCCATCCGTGGAGTGCGACATTCAGGTTGGCAGGGAACACCGCGACGAGAAGAGCGATCAGGCCCCAAGCGGCATACCGGCGAAGTCTTGGAATCAGGATCCCAAGACCGCCCGCAACCTCCGCGCCGCCACTGATGAGGTTCACGGCGTTGGGGAAGGGGAGATAGCCCGGCATCATTGCCAAGTAGGTTTGAGGACTCAGGAAGTGATTGGCCCCTGCCACAACAAAAAACGCGGCGAGCAAGATTAGTGAGAATTTCTGGAGCATGATCTAAAATCAGGGAGAAAACTATTTCTGGCGCGGTGCTTCCAAATCGCCGCCCGGCGGCTGGCGGCCCTGGCGCATCTCCGTCACGGCGGTCATCAGCGTCAGTGCGGCGTTTTTCGCCTCCTCCATGAAGGCCGTGTCGCGATCCAGCGCCTCGTGGCTCGTGGCATACGGCTCGTAGTAGCCGATGTAGCGATCAAAGACTGCGGCAGCTCCGGCGGGCACGAGTGCCATGCCGGTCAGCCAATCGTGGAGGTTGCGCCGCAGGCTTTCGATGCCGCTAGCGTCGCCGTGGGTGATCACCGAAAAAATCCGTCCCTTGAGATGCCTCGGATAATCCCAGCCATTTAGCTCAATCGCCTTGGCCTCGGCCGCGTCCTTTCCGTGGGTGCTCGTCGGATCGGGATTGCCGCCGTCCGCGCAGACGAGCCGGTCCATCATCAGCTTCAAGACGCCCGGCGCCTGATACCAATGGACCGGCGTCACGATCATCACGCCATGCGCGGCGACCCAGCGCGGATACAGCTCATTCA
>JANNVM010001059.1:0-3551 GCA_031414455.1 Verrucomicrobiota bacterium | reverse complement strand
GCGCGAAGCTCAGGAGCAGCAGAGTACCGAACGGCGTGAGCAGATGCAGGTGCTCAACCGGTTGAAGGAACTGGCGCAGCGACAGGACGACGTGAATGAAAAACTCAAAGAACTGCAGACCGCACTAAGCGAGGCGAAAACGGATCAGGAGAAAGAGGAGGCGCGCCGGGAGTTGAAGCGGCTGGAGGAGGAGCAGCGCCAGATGCTGGCTGATGCGGACGAACTGAAACAGCGCATGGAGCAGCAGTCGAATCAGTCAGAGACGAGCGGGCAGCGGGAGCAGTTGGACCAGGCGCGCGAGAACATGCAGCAGGCCGCCGAAGCCGCCGCGGACGGCAAGGCCGGTCAGGCGTTGGCCAGCGGCAAGCGCGCGCAGGAGCAAATGGAGCAGATGCGTGAGGAACTCCGCAAACAAAGCGCGGGAGCCTTTGAAGAGGAACTGCGGCAAATGCGGGCGGATGCGCGGGAGATCGCGAGGAAGCAGGAGGAGATCGCCAAAGAGATGAAACCGGATCAGGCGAATTCACCAGATCTGACTGATCCAGCAGCTGAAAAGAAAGCCCCCACTCTCGGAGGCGGCCCTGACGAAGACAAACTCGCAGAGCAACTTCAGCAGCAGGAGCAGCGCACCGGCGACCTTGTGAAGCGCGCGCAGGAGCTGTCGGAGCAGGCGGAGCCGTCAGAGCCGCTGCTTTCGCGGCAGATTTACGAAACGGCGCGGCAGTTTTCCCAGGACGACGCGGGTGCAGTGAAGCAGGCGCAGCAGGAGATGATTCGTGAGGGACGACTCTCCCGCGAGGGATTCGATGAACTGAAGCAACTCCAGGAACGCGAGCAGGCCGGACGGGCGCTGCGGCTGACGGCGGAGTTGCAGCAGCAGAATCTGGATCGTCAGGCCGCCCGCACCGGCGAGCGTGCCCGCGAAGGGTTGAATCAACTGCGTAACGGCATCGAACAGGCCGCGGAGAGCGTGCTCGGTGACGACACGGCGGCGCTGCAATTGGCGGAGTCGCAACTTCAGGAGGCGGCGGAAGCCATGCAGCGCGAGATGGAGCAGCAGAATGGTCAGCAACCCGGCGAACCTAACCAGCAGACAAATGCCGGCGGCCAGCAACCTGGCCAGCCAAGGGAAGGGCAACCGCAACAAGGCAACAGTCAGCCCGACGCTCAACAACCCCAAAAAGGCCAGGCGCAGACAGCCCGGAATCAGCCCCGCGAGGGACAACCGCAATCATCTCAGGGCCAGCCGGGACCACAACAAGGTGGAGGCGAACAGCAACCCGGGCAGCAAGGCGAACGTCAGCCGGGCGAGGGCAATCTGGAGGTGGCGCAGAACCAGCCACAGGAAGGCGAGCAGCCGCAACAGGGAGAAGGACAACAATCCGGCGAACAACCGGGCCAGGACCGTGACGGCCAGCGCACCGCCGACGGAAGTCGCGCCCAACGGCAGCCGGGCGGTACCGGAGGCGGAGGTGACGGCGGGCCGCAGGATTTCCAGAATTCAAATGGCGGAGGCAGACGCACCGCAGCACGCGACCCGCTAACAGGTGATGGCTTCACCGACTGGTCGGACCGCCTCCGCGAAGCCGAGGAACTCGTGGACGAAACCGATCTCCGGAACGGCATCGCCCAGGCCCGGGAGCGCGCGCGCCAAATGCGGCTGGAGATGAAGAAAGAGGGGAAACGGGCTGATTGGGCCGTGGTGCAGTTGGAGATCGTGAAGCCGCTCGTGGAAGTGCGCGACCGCCTCCGTCAGGAACTCGCCCGCCGCGATTCGGACAAGGCACTAGTACCCGTGGACCGTGATCCGGTGCCTGCGCAGTTCACTGAAAACGTGCGGCGGTATTATGAACAACTGGGGAAGGAATAGGCCAGCTGCAAAAACCGCTCCCCGCACCGTCGTTTCTCAGTAGGATGCTTCCATGACCAAGTTCGCCAATCCCCCCAACAGCCCCGCCAGGCCACTCAAAGAAACCGTCTCTGAGGAAGTGCTGGAGCAGGCTCGCGCTGCCGTGAAGGAGTTTTACGCACGTTGCTTTTGGTTCTGGCATCCAGAGGCCACCGTCAATTCTGCTGAGGATGTGAGGAGCGTAGTCGAAAACCTGCGTGATTATGGCGGACACCAGGCGTGGCGCATCGCTCAACAACTGCAAAAATGCCTTTAACCCCTTTTCAGCGCGACGTGCTGGCAGTGATCGCCGCGAATCGCAGCGAAGAGAGCCACTTCGCCGGCGGCCTTGTGCTCAACGCCGCGGACGACTCGGCGCGATTCAGCCATGACTTCGACATCTTCCATGAGGCTAAAGAGGAAGTAACGCGCGCCAGCGAGGCGGACACGGCGGTGCTGCGCGCGGAGGGCTTCACCGTGGAGCCGCAGCGGGATGACTGGAAGGAGCACTCGACGTTTAGAAAAGCCATCGTGAGCCGTGCCGGCGAGTCGGTGGTCATAGACTGGGCGGCAGATTCTGCGTTCCGGTTCTTTCCGATTCAACGCGATCCGCTGCTGGGGTGGCGGCTGCATCTTTTCGATATGGCCACCAACAAGGCGCTGGCTCTTTGCGCGCGCTCAGTCACGCGGGATTATGTGGACATCGTGGAGCTTCAGAAGACTTATCCGCTGCAGGCTGTCGTGTGGGCCGCCTGCGGCAAAGACCCCGGCTTCTCTCCGCACTCGCTGCTGCAAATGATGCTGCGCTTTGCGCGTATCAATCCGGCACAACTCGACAAGATAAAGGCCCGCAATCTTGACCCCATCGAATTGAAGGCCCGCTGGATCGAAATGTCGGACAAAGCCGGCTTCGAGATCACCCGCGTGGCCGACCTCACGCCGGATGTGCCGATTGGCGTGGCGTTTGTGAACGCGGCAGGTGAGCCGGGATGGATCGGTGACGATCCCGGTCTGACCATTCACGCGCCGAGTATTCGCGGCTGTCTGCCGCGGATCAGCGAACCCGACTAACCGCCAGTGACCGCCGCCCTGACATTCACTTCTCCCGGACCGTGGGTGCTGGCAGCCGCCGGCGGGCTTGTGGTCTGTGCGGTGCTGTCGGTATTCGGTTATGCAAGGAACGGCGGCCTGCGGCGCGGGTGGCCGGGGGTGGTGATGAAGCTGGCGGGGCTGATCCTGCTTTGTCTGTGCGCGCTGGAACCGCAATGGACGGGGCAGCGGGCGAGGCCGGGGGCCAACGTATTTGCTATTCTTGCCGACAACAGTCAGAGCATGGGCCTGACCGATGCGGATGAAAAGGAGCCGCGCGGCGTGCAACTGCGGGCGGCACTTGATCCTTCGCGCGCGCAGTGGCTCGCGACGCTGGGCGATTCGTTCGATGTGCGGCGTTATGGATTCGACTCGCGCCTGCACTCACTGGATGACTTTGGCGCCCTGACTTTCGACGGGCGTGCCTCAGCTCTTAGCGCGGGACTGACGACGCTTGAGGGACGTTTTCACGGGCGTCCGTTCGCTGGCGTGCTGGTGTTCACGGATGGTAATGCCACGGACGCAGCAGAACTGGCGGCGCTGCCCGGCTTGCCGCCGGTGTATCCAGTGATGA
>JANNVM010001058.1:0-1739 GCA_031414455.1 Verrucomicrobiota bacterium | reverse complement strand
GTGGGCGGGTGAATTTGCCGGAAAGTATCTGCTTTCCTGTGTCTCTGCGCTTCGGGAAACCGGCCGTGAAGACCTGAAGAAGCACACCGCTGCGTTTGTCAGTGAGTTGATTGCCACGCAGGCGGACGACGGCTACATGGGGCCATTCCCCAAAGACCGCCGGTTGCTGGGCGAGTGGGATCTGTGGGGACACTATCACGTCATGGAGGGGCTGCTCGCATGGCACGACTACACCGGCGATGCGCCGGCGTTCACCGCCGTGGAGCGGGCGGCGGCGCTGATGTGCCGCACCTATCTGGACGGCACGCGGCGGGTGCGCGACGCCGGTTCGCCGGAGATGAACATGGCGGTTAGTCACGTGCTGGCCGAATTCCACCGCCGCACGGGAGACACCCGCTGCCTGCAGTTAGTTAGGGAAATCGAAAAGGACTGGGAGCAGGCCGGTGACTACCTGCGCACCGGGGTGGCGGGCGTGCCGTTCTATAAGACGCCGCTGCCGCGCTGGGAGAGTCTCCACGATCTCCAGGCGCTGACAGAACTCTGGCGGCTCACCGGCGAAGCGCGGTACCGCGATGCCTTCAGCAGTCACTGGCGCACCATTCGCCAGTTCGACGTAAGGAACTCCGGGGCGTTCAGCGGCGGCGAGCAGGCCACAGGCAACGCCTTTGCACCGACAGCGATCGAAACCTGCTGTACGGTCGCATGGATGGCCCTCACCCTCGACATGCTCCGTCTCCACGGCAGCCCTGACATTGCCGAGGAACTGGAGCGCAGCACACTCAACGCCGCCTTCGCGGCACAGCATCCCGGCGGTCGCTGGTGGACCTACAACACGCCGATGGACGGCGACCGCAAAGCCAGTGCGCATGACATTGTCTTTCAGGCCCGCGCCGGCACGCCCGAACTCAACTGCTGTTCCGTCAACGGGCCGCGCGCTGCGGGTTTCCTCGCGGACTGGGCGGTGATGCGTGACGCTGCGGGTTTTGTTATCAACACCCACCTTCCCGTCAAACTCACGACCAGGGATGCCGCGGGGGTGAAGGTCACCCTGAACTGCGAAAGCGGCTGGCCGCTCGACGGCGATATCACCTGGCGCATTACGGTGCCGTGTAAGATGCGCGTGCGGTTCCGCATTCCTTCATGGGCCGAAGGTGCGACTGCCGCGGTCGCCGGCGCGCCGGTCGCGGCGAAGCCGGGCACGTATTGCGACATTGAGCGCGACTGGAGCCAGGGAGAGGCCGTGAGCCTGCATTTTCCCATGCCGCTGCGCGCCGTGACCGGCGAACGCGAGCAGTCAGGAAGAGTCAGTGTTTATCGCGGCCCGCTTCTGCTCGCGTGGGATCAGGCCGACAACGATCACGACGAGTTCGCCATACCGCGCGTCGCACCTGAAATGCTCCGCGCCGTCGCGGTCGTTCCGCCGTCCACGAGCGTGACTGCGTGTGCTCCGTGGGTGCTGATGGAGATCCCCACGCCGCGTGGTCCTGTCCGTCTGCGGGATTTCGCCACCGCCGGCATGAGCGGGACACGCTACCGGTCGTGGCTGCGCACGGTTTCCGTGGCAAAACCGGTTTCCTCCACACCGCCCGTGCTCGCCGCTTCATTGAGAACCGGCGCGGAGCCGCAGGCCGGCACACTCATCAAGGCAAGCGCCGGTCCTGTCGCCGGTGAGGCAATTCCCCTCAACGGTCAGGACCAGATGCTGACCTACGCGCTGCCCGACAACTTCGCCGCCGGCG
>JANNVM010001057.1:0-7331 GCA_031414455.1 Verrucomicrobiota bacterium | reverse complement strand
TTCGATCCGAGAGCGAGTTTCAGATTGGACGGAAAGTCTTCCCGCGGATCGAGAGCGACGATCTCCGTGCGGGGCGTCATCACGTCGCGGGCGACGCGGTCATTCAGTTCGAGCGCGTTGATGGAAATGTCGCGCTCCATCGGGGTGACCTGTTTGGAGCGCTGACTTTCGGCGACGAGAATTTGCAGTTCCTCGGCGCTGTGGACGTTTTCGTGTTCTCCGCTGGCGGGGTTGATGCGGAAGACGACGCGCATAATCCAGCGGGCGCACCAGTTGAGCGCACGAATGGCCCAGCGGAAGGCGAACTCGAACCCGGAGATGGGCCGGGAGAGCCGCAGGGCAGTGCCGAGCGACCGCCGGATGGCGATGGACTTCGGCATCAGTTCACCAAAGACGACATCAATGAATGTCAGCGAGACCAGCACGATGAGGAAGGCGATGATGTGGAGCCATGTATGATGCACGGGAAGCCCCAGCTCCCCGAGGCGCGGCTCGAGCCAGGCGACCATGTATTTTTCCCCCAGCATGCTCATCGCAATGCTTGTCAGGGTGATGCCGAACTGCGTGGCGCCGACAAATTCATCGAGGCGGCCGACCATGTGTTTGGCGCGGACGGCGGCATGACTGCTGACGCCTTCCTCAATGAGTTCGTCAATCTGGCTGGCGCGCACTTTGACGAGCGAGAACTCGGCGGCCACGAAGATGCCCTTGAGGGCGACGAGGAGAAGGATGGCGAGGAACTGGAGGCTGATCTCGCCAGTAGTGGGCTCAGGCACGGCATCGGCGGCACTGGCCAGCAGTGTATGAGCGGAGAAAAAGGCGTTCATCATTTAGGGAGCAGTCTGCGGCAGGCAGGAGGCGTGCCACCGCTGGACCGTCAGAGCTTTTCATACACTCCCTTGTCCCTGCGCTTCATAATGGTGAAGCCGGCGGACTTGGCGTCGGAGACGGAAAGGGGTTTGGTGAGGCGCGGGGTGCTGACGCGCGAGACGACTTTGCGGACGGGATTTTTGCAGTAGAAACACTGCACCAGCGGCTCGCGATTCAAGGGCCGCATCAGTTCAAATCCTTTGGCGCAGATGCGACAGGATTTTCCGGGGTCTTCAGCGATGTATTCGTAAATGGGCACGGGGCGGAAAAAGGAAACGGGCCGGAATACATAAGTACTCCGGCCCGCGCCGTCAAATTTTGCGAATGCGGTATCTTACCAACTCGACTTGGTGACTCCGGGGATCATGCCGCCATTGGCGAGTTCGCGGAAGGAAATACGGCTGAGCTTGAAGCGCCGGATGTAACCGTGGCGGCGCCCGGTGAGCAGGCAGCGGTTCGTGCAGCGGGTGGGGCTGGCGTTGCGCGGAAGCATGGACAGCCCGATACGGTCACCGCTCTTCTTGAGTTCGGCCCGCAGGGCAGCGTACTTCTTGACGGTGTTTTGTTTGCGCTTTTCGCGTTCGAGCCAGCAGGTTTTTGCCATAGAGGGGGTGTGGGAGAATTCGGGAGGGCGATTTCTAGGGACGGAACGGGGGGGCGCAAGGGATTTTTTGGCGGGTTACAAAAAGGAAAAGGAACGGCGGCGGTGGCGGCGATGAGATGCCTGATGCTGCGGGAGAAGGGCGTTCGGCCATTCGGTTTCGCGTGATTAGTTCGTGGCTGGCAGGACCTTGACCCTGACCGCCGACGGCACCGCGGGGTCGCGGTAGATCCGCTGCGTGGCCTTGCGGAAATCCTCCGGTGCCGCGCGGCTGATGTCGCAGAAGGTTTGCGGATTGCGGTCCACCAGCGGGAACCAACTGCTCTGGACCTGAACCATAATCCGATGACCGCGCCGAAAGGTGTGACAGGCATCGGGCATCACCCACTCCACTTTCGCGACTTTGCCCGGCTCGAACGGTTCCGGTTTTTCGAAGCTGTTGCGGAATTTGCCGCGCATGGGTTCGCCGCGCACCAGTTGCTGGTAACCGCCCATGCGGACACCGGCGGGGTTGGGAGTGGGATCCGGATAGTCACCGGAATAGACATCAATCAGTTTCACGATCCAGTCCGAGTCCGTGCCGGTCGTCGAGACGTGCAGGCTGGCGATGACCGGCCCCGCAATGGTCACATATTCCTCCAGAATATCGGACTGATACACCAGCACATCCGTGCGTGAAGCCGCGAACCGCTGGTCGTCCAGCATGTGCTCCGGAGTCATGCTGATGGCGACATTCGGAATATAGGGCACCGGTTTGGCGGGATCGCTCACATATTCGTCGAAGGCACCGGCGGATCCCGCCGGCGGGGTGAACGCGAGTTTTCCGTCCGCGTGGAAATAAAGTGTTTTGGCAACGACGTTCGCCGGCGGCCAGGAGTCATAGCGCCGCCACTGGCAGGTGCCGGTTTCGAACACGAAGGCTTCGGGCAGTTCGGGATTCTTGCCGTCCTTGAGGTGGTGATTGAAGAATGGCAGCTCGATCTGTTGTCGGAAGAACTCCGCGGTCTTCGCGCGGAAGTTCACATGGCCGAGCTTCAGTCCGTCGTCTTCGTGCCATTGCCCATGAGCCCACGGACCCATGACCAGCGTGTTGGCAGTCCCGGGATTCTGGCGCTCAATGTTGCGATAGACCTCCAGTGTCCCAAACAGATCCTCCGCATCGTACCAGCCGCCGACGGTGAGCACGGCGGCTTTGATGTTCTTCAAATGCGGCCGGAGATTGCGCGCCTGCCAGAAGGCGTCGTAGGTGCCGTGCTGCATCAGTTCGTTCCAGTAGGCGATGCTTCCCTTGAAGAAGTTAGCGTCCACGTTGGCCAGCGGACCAAGGTTGCGGTAAAACTCATAGCCGTCCGGCGTTTCGTAATCGAACGGCTTGGGCATTTCGCGCGTCGGCTTCTCGAGCTTTTGTTCGAAACGTGCCAGAAAGCGGAACGCGTGAGCGAGGTAGAACGCGCCGTTGTGGTGCCAGTCGTCGCCGAGGAACCAGTCTGCGATCGGGGCCTGCGGCGACACGGCCTTCAGCGCCGGATGGGTGTCGATGGACCCGCAGGCGGTGTAGAATCCAGGATAGGAAATCCCGCTCATGCCCACGCGTCCGTTGTTGTGGGGCACGTTCTTCACCAGCCAATCAATCGTATCCCAGGCATCGGTGCTCTCGTCGGTGTCCGCCGGGTTTTTTTCAGGATTCACCGGCCGCGCATGAACGAACGCCCCTTCCGAGCCATAACGACCGCGCACATCCTGCCACGCGAAGATGAATTTTTCCCGGGCGTAGTATTTGATGGCTCCCGCCGGATCCGGATAGGCATCCACGCCATAAGGCCGCACCGTGTAAGGCGTCCGCAGCATCCAGATCGGATAGTTCACCGCCGGAAACGTCGTTGTCGCATCCTTCGGCGCATACACGGCCGTGTGCAGCTTCACACCGTCCCGCATCGGGATGCGGTATTCGTATTTGGTGTAGTTCTCCTCGAACCACGCCTTGTCCACCGGTTCAACTTTGTCAGCGGCGGACAGACCTAGCGGAAGCAGGATGGCGATCCGCAGGAGCGAAAGGAGAAATCGGGCAGGGAGGTGCATGGTTTGTCACCCTGCTGCCCGGGTTGCCCGCCGTTGCACCGGATTCGTCTTCCGCGTGTCAGTAGTCCACCGGCAGGAACGGGCCCGTGCCGGCCTCAGATCTCCCCTGCGCCGGCGTGATTTACCGGCAGCTTACAGACCGCGCCGCTGGATCGGCGATGAATGTGCCGTCACTTCCATCACCCGCACTATGAAAACCATCCTCACGATCCTCACCGCCGCTTTGACACTGACGGTATCCGCTGCGCATCCGGCTTCCAAAAAAGCAAAGTCCCGCGCGCAGATTCCCAATGAGCACATCGATTACGACCGGTTCCTTGAAATTGCCGCGGAGACAAAAGCCACGCGGGAGGACCGCCGGCTGACGGAGGAGGAGTTCATCGCCGCCGCAGCCGAACCCGGAACCGTGGTCCTCGATGCAAGGAGCGCGGACAGGTTTGCCCTGCGTCATATAAAATGCGCGGTGAATCTTCCCTTCACGGATTTCACGGTCGAGTCCCTCGCCAGGGTCATCCCTGCGAAGACGACAAGGGTGCTGATCTACTGCAATAACAACTTCTCCGGCAGCCCTGTTTCCTTCGCCGATAAACGGATGTCCGCCGCCCTGAACATTTCCACCTTCGTTTCGCTCGTCACCTACGGATACACGAATGCCTGGGAACTTGGCCCGTTTCTGGATGTGAAGAAGACGAAGATCGTATTCGAAGGCACCGAGGTGAAACAGTAGGGGGGCATGTCCGTCGCTAATGGAAGACAGGACGCATCATCGTCACCGCAACGCCAGATTCCCTGGATGCACGTCGCCCATGATGACACCCGTTTCGGCTGCCAGCTCCTGGAGAATGGCGAAAGCCTGCGGCCAATCCTCCCCAAATTTCTCCGCGGCATCGGCTTCCGCCTGTTCCCAAACACCCTCCGGAAACTCCGGACGTTCGTCCAGCCACGCGGCACCGAAATCCAAAAGAAATGGCCGCTTCACCAGGGACATTTCAATCGCCAGCCAGCCCTCATCCTCCCATATCAACTGTGGCAGGTGAACTCCGGCAACCGACAACGTTCCTGTTTCCTGCAGCCGCCGGTAGCAGTCGCGCTCCCGGCGCCACGGTGCAGCGTGACGATGCAATTTGAGCACCCAGGCCAAACTTCGCTCTTTGCCCGTGATTTTCCACACGCTACCGTGAATCCCCCATCCGAGGTGTTCGGTGATTTCGAGCCCGCGCACCGCCGCATATCCGAGGGCGTGTTTCAATAATTCTTCTTTCCCTTCGTTCATGTCACTCCATTTCTCCTCCGGCTACTCAGCACATGTCGAAATGCAACTCCTCCTGCCCGGAGGCGAATCCCTGTCGGTGGCGCAAAGTGGTCCCGACTTCCTCATTCTCGAGCAACCTGCGATACGCCCGCCCACTCCCGCGGAACTCGTCGTCGAGGTGGACGGCTCCGTTTCCCGGTATCCTTGCTTTCTGGCGAACGGCATCAGCGGAGACAAGGTTACGGTCGAGCGCTGCCGTCAAACCGCCGGCGCATAAGCGAATTTTCCAAATCGCATTAGCTTGGCTTATCGTGTGTCCAGTCCGGGAGAGGAACTCTGTCGCCTTCGCCGGGAAATCGGCGGCCGTGGCTCTGAACATTTCCACCTTCGTTTCGCTGACAGCCTACGGATACACGAATGCCTGGGAACTCGGCCCGTTTCTCGATGTGAAGAAAACGAAGATCGTATTCGAAGGCACCGAGGTGAAACAATAGGGTTCAAGGCCATCAAACCTGATGGCAACCATGCAGCGGAGGGCTGGAGGCCCGGTAGAGATTAGCCGGTGGTGGAGCGAGGCACGAGCGGAACCACCGGACCCAAACCCGCAAACATCGGCGCACCGGCAGGTGCGCGAGAACTCCCCGCATCACCACAAATACCGGTCATCATATTCCACCAGTCCCTTCCGCAATAATCGCACGTACTCTTCCTGAAACGTCGTCGCCCGATGGTGCTCCTCCTGGCGCAACACATACTCCCGCACCTTCCCAATATGCCCGGCGCTGATCGTGAAGGCACCGTAGCCCTCCTGCCAATGAAATCCCGCGAGTCCGATCTCGCGGTGAATCCACGCGGACGAATCCGCTTTCACCCCGCGCATCACATCCGCGAGGCAATGCGTCGCCCGCAGGCCGGCAAAGATATGCACATGATCCGCCGTTCCGCCCACGGTATCCGCCACACCACCCATCCCGCGAATGATACCACCGAGGTATCGGTGAACCCGTTCGCGCTGTTCTGTGCTGAACCATGCCTCACGGTTTTTGGTGCTGAATACGAGATGATAATGGAGGGAGAGGTGCGTCGAGGCCATGCACCAATGGTTCTCGCGCACCTCCGGCGCGCCAATATTCTGTGGGGCGCGAATCCGGTGGTTCCGCTCGTGCCTCGCTCCACCACCGGCTAATCTCTCCGCGGGCCTCCGGCCCTCCTTTTCATTGAGCACATGCCTTATCCTAACGTTAGTCAGGTCTGTCCAATTGTTGTTTTCCGTTCTCTCGTACCAATGCAACCCGGGTTGCCAATCCGTTTTGCTTGGAGCACACATGCCCGTTACCTCAAAAGTTAATGTTTGGTCCCGACATGCTGCTTTGCAGCACGGTTCTGATCGCGACACCTGGATTCTTTCGGTATTTCAGCGGCTGCACCCTGAACCTTACCGTTGCTGGTAACGCCACCGTTCGGCGACAGTCTTGAGTTGCTCTGGCGTCATTGAGTCATTCTGCCAACCGGCGTCAAAATCAATGTCATGCGACCTTGGGAGTTGGCTTGGTTCAAGCGAACGCACAAGTATTCGGGACGGCAGCATTGCCGCTTGCCCAACGAAAATCGCCTCCTGTCGCCGCAACCCTGATAGCATCTTAGTCAATCCAGCCATTGAGTCGGGTAAGATGGAGCGAACATGTTCGCGGTCAGCATCGTTCGTTATGCGAAGCACCACCCAACTGTTGCACTGCGAAAGAACGGTCGCTTCAACCTCACTCGGCCTTTGTGAGACGAGGAGCAAGCCGAGCCCGTATTTTCGGCCTTCCTTCGCTATCCGGCGTACTGCTTCTTGAGCTGCCTCATATTGCGCTGCACCGACATTTGGCACGTAGCGATGCGCCTCCTCGCAAACCAACAGAACGGGACTGGCCTCTCGTTCAGATGGGGTTTGCCAGACCTTCAGCAGAAAGAGTGTTCGTGCAATCGCCGCGCTTGCAGTCCCTGCGACTTCGTTTGGCACACCCGACAAATCGACGATGCGCAAAGGTTGCGCGCCGCCCAGCAATTGGCCCAGAACGGATGGTAGGGGATCAGCCGTTCCGTCCCACGGTTTCATCATGAATTGAACGCGCCCATCTTTGAGCAATGAATCCAATTTTCTCAGGACCTTGCTGTAATCTTCGTGGTCCTTCTTGTTATTGTTATTCGGGCGTTGGCTGTTCACCGCGCCCACGAACCCAACATCGTAACTCGCGCCGTTCAGTTTTCCGAATTCATCTAAACCAGTGGGGTCGCCAAGCAGGTATGGCACGGGTGCGTCAACCGTCAATTTGGTGACGTCCAGTCCTTGAATCTTCTCTGCGCCTGCTCGACGCGCGGCGAGCAAGGCATTCTTCACAATATTGGATTGCGACGTCGCGGCGTATTCTGTTTTGCCAATGAACAGTGTCAGCGGTCACTCAAAGTGCACCACCTGTGGTCACTTCAAAGTGCACCACCCTTTTGGGACAAAACCAGCTCTGAGGAGCCCTGATTGAGGGGCAA
>JANNVM010001056.1:0-12048 GCA_031414455.1 Verrucomicrobiota bacterium | reverse complement strand
GACGAGCACGACTTCGTTGCTCTCGATCTTCACATAGTGGAAGCGGCTGTAAAGGATGCCGCCGATCATGAGCAGTCCCCAGATGATGAAGATGGCAAAGTACATCTGGGCATTGGCCACAGGGCTGAAGTGTCCGAGGAAGTTGAAGAAGCCCGGCAGGAACGGATGGTAGATATTGATGATGAACATCGCCATCCCCAGGATGCACACGCCAGCCAGTCCCAGCAGCGCCCATGTCAGGACAATGTCTGTGCAAATGACGATGAGCGTGTAAGTCATGGCGGCGAGAAAGACGAGGGCGATCACCTGCTCGGCCTGTAGCTGGCTGGCGACTTCCGAAGCTTTTACAGAAACCTGCACATCATTCGCGGCGACGGACTTGCCTTCGATAACCATGTCCTGCTGCGGCTCGGAGATTTTCTGCAAAGTGCGGTCAACGCCAAACATCATGCTGAAGATGCCGCATAACAGCGCGGCGAGGGCCATCGGATAGAGAATCGGGACCTGCGGCCAGACGCGAATGACGAGACTGTGCGAATGACGGCCTTCAGGATCAGTGGCTGCATTGGCAGGAGCCGGAGCGAGGGGATCGGATGGAGTGACAGGATCGGACATAAGCCTGGTGATAGTGATGAATTGAAATGAAGTGACCGCCGCGAAACGGAGGCGGGCCGGGCGAGTCTTACACATTCGCCGCCGCCGTGCAGAAAAATTCTGCGGGCGGCAACAAAAAAGCCCCGGAGAGAAACCCGGGGCCTTTCTGGGAAAAATGTTTGGCAGGCGATGGGCCTACGGCACGAAGCGGTATTTCTGATTCTTCTTCTTGGCGGCGCTGCGGGCCTTGCGCTTGGAACGCTCCATCGGCGTCTCGTGCTGACGGCGGCGGCGGAACTCCTCGAGAATGCTCTCGGTTTCAATCTTGCTCTTCAGGCGCTTGAGGGCGCGATCAATCGGCTCTCCTTTTTTGACTTGGATTTCGGGCATGTGCAGGTGGTAGGGGTTGGTGCCAGTGGGGGGCACCGGCGGTTTTGAGTGGGGCGGGAGGCTATGCACCCGATTCCAATTGTCAAATGGCGGGTCACACCCTTTGCGCGCCGGCCGAACCTGGCCGTCACGGCGGTCAGCGCTGAGTCTAAAAATCACCGGGGGCAGGAAAATTCATGTTGTCTTGTCGGGGGAGAGTCTGTAAACAGATGTCAAATTCCCCAACCCACCCTCAGAAAAACTCCTATGTGGAAACCTCTCTCTATCGTATCGGGCCTCCTGCTTCTTGGTGCCGGCGGCATTATGTACACTCAGATTCGCCCGGATTACCTTTCTGAGATGAAACAGAGGGAGGCCGCGAAGGCGAACAAGACGCTGGCGGGGTTGAACCAGAGGGAATCGGCGGCAGCCAGTGACAAGTCCGGGAAAGATCTAGGTGAGTCCAAAGTACTCCTTGCCAAGAGGATTGGTGAAAAGAACACTGCTCAGGCGACCAAGGACGAAAAGAAAACGGAAGTGGACAAGAACACCGCGGAGAAAGACGCCGCTGCCAAGGAACTTGCTGACTTGGAGAACAAGCTGAAGGATCTCGGGGGCCTGCCCCGTCTGGTGGCTGAACTTAAGGTGCTGGAGGCCAAGCAGGCGTTGCTCACCTCCGAAGTTTCCAATACGAAGGGAGCCATCGCTTCCACCATTGCGCACAAGGAAGCGACGGACAAAGTCATCGCCGGCCTCAAGCAACTGGATCTCTGGCAGAAGACCGGGACCATGGCCGCGGGTTTTCGCAGCCGGGTTTCGGCTGTCAATCCTGACTCGGGATATGTCGTCCTCGCGGCGGGCAATGCCAGTAAAGTCACTCAGAAAGCGAAATTCGATGTGGTCCGCGGAGGTGTTATCGTTGGCAAACTGATCGCGACGACTGTTGAGCAGAACCGCACCATTTGTGAAGTGATCCCTGGATCCGTCGCCGCCGGCGATCAGATCCTTCCCGGGGACAGTGTTATAGTGAACGCGGCCTCGACGCCCCGGGCACTCTCTGTTCCCACTGCCCCTGCGAGCGCTACCAAACCGGCTGCGGCAACACCTGCTGATCCGACCGCAGCTCCGGCGGTGGCTCCTGCTGACCCGTTTGCTGCGCCCCCGGCTCCTGACGCCGCGGCCCCGGCAGTTCCCGCTGAACCCATGGAAGAAACGAAACCCGAAGCTCCCGAGCCCGCACCCACACCCGGTAACTGATCCATACCGCCGCCGTTCCTCCGCCTGTTTTTCCTTTCCCGCCCCATTCGCATGAAAATTCTCTTCGCCATTTCTCTTCTCGGCATCGGTGCCGCCGCTGTACTTGCTTTTATGACCCGCACGAGGCTGATCGAGGCCCGCACGGAGAAGGACACCATGAATCGCGAGATCGTTGCTATTCAGGAGAAGGTTAATGGGGTGAATGCGGAGACAACAAAAATCTGGGATGAGTGGAAGACCACCATGGGAGCGGCAAAGGACGAGGAGACTGCGAAGAACAAGCTGGCCCGCGAGACCAACGAACTTGAGGACACCCTCAAGGAGGTGAAGAAACAAATCGAGGATATCCTGACAAAGCGCACGCAGATGGAGGAGGAGATCAAATCCATTATTGGACGAAGCGGCACCCCTGAGGAAGTGCTTGCCAAAGTGGAGGCTCTCAAGGGTGAAACCGACGCTCTCAGCCAGGAAGTTGAAACTCTGAAGAAGGAGTTGGTAGTTCACACGAAAGCGGCCGGCGAGAGTGATCAGGTTTCCGCCAAGTACAAGGCCCAGCAAACCGCCCGCCTTAAGGCGGTCCAGCTTGGCGGACGCTCTGCCACCATCGTTCTGGTCAACCCGGAGTTCTCGTTTGTCGTGATCCGGGTCGGGCGCAACGACGGCCTTACTTCCGACGCACGCCTTCTCGTGAAGCGCGAAGGCGTACTTATCGCCAGACTCACCCCTGTGCTGATTGAGATGAATCAAACGATCGCCGACATTGACCTCAAGTCCGTGCGGGCCGGCACTCAGATTCTGCCCGGGGATCAGGTCGTGTTTGAGACACAATAGTGCTTCCATTATGCGTTTGCTTCCCACCAGGATTGCCCCCGTTTTAGCAGCAGTGCTGTGCTTCGCGCTCAATGCCTGCGAGTCCACTGAGCCGAAGAAGAAGCCTCGTCCGCCGCTTCCGGGTGAGGAAGTGAATGATCTGTCATGGGGCCGTCCCACAGGACCGAATGACGTCTCCACTCCGTACGGCCTGCCGATGAGCCGCTGAGGCTGACAATGGAATTGCCCGGGCATTTATCAGTTGCGTGGAGGATGTCCTCAATTATGGCTCCGGCCCCACAGGTTTCCGGATTTTATGCGCGGTTAGCTCAGTGGTAGAGCACCTCCCTGACACGGAGGGGGTCACAGGTTCGAACCCTGTATCGCGCACCATTTTCATCACCGCCGTCCCTTCCGGGACGGCTTTTCTTTGCCGGATCCGGACTCCTTTCACCGCATGAATCTGCGCGAACTTCGCTCCTCTCCAGGTGCCGCATGGGCCGGGCCGCTGCTGATCTTCTCCGCGTTTCTCGGTCTCAAAGCGGCTGTGAAGTCGGCGGATCATAACGCCCCGTGGTATCTTGCTCAGCCGGAGCAGTGGATCTATCCGCTGCAAACGCTGGCTACGCTCGCAGGCATCGGTTTCTGGTGGAAGAACTACACGTTCCGGCCACTCACGGCGAGACATGCTGCATGGGCCGTCGCAGTGGGAGTTATCGGCATCATCCTGTGGCTCCTGCCCTCGTGGCTGGTGGTTCACGGGTATGCCGGGGAGTGCAAATCGCTGGGGTTTATGTCCCGCGACAAGGATGGTTTCGATCCATCCCTGTGGGCGGACCGCCCGGAGTTCTACTGGAGTGTCATCATCCTGCGCTTTCTGCGCATGACGGTGGCGGTCGCGTTCGCGGAGGAACTCTTCTGGCGGGGTTTTCTCTGGCGATTGATCTCCGAGCCTTATCGCGATTTCAATCAGGGGGCGTTTGGACAGTGGCGCTGGCAGGCGCTGGCGGGCACGGTGGTCATGTTTGCCGCAGCGCATTGGGGCCCGGATGTGATGGTCGCCGCGGTCTGGTGTCTGCTGGTGAGCTGGCTTTACGTGCGGACGCGCAGCGTCGGAGCCTGTGTCATCGCCCACGCGGTTTCCAACCTGATCCTGGGCATCTACATCATGGTTACGAAGCAGTGGGGGCTTTGGTAGGTTCACTTCAGGCCGGTGAGGGCGCGGACTACATGATTCTCACTGTCGCCGATGTAGAGTGTTCCATCCTTGTCGAAGAAAACGCCGTGAGGCCGCGACAACTGACAGCCAGCTGCCGGTCCGTCCGGTCCGGCTCCCTTTTTTCCATTGCCGCAGACGACATCAATGAGCCCCGTCGCCGGATCCACCACGCGAATGCTGTGACTTTCCGTGTCGGCGATGAAGACGCGACCGTCCGGCGCGATGGTGAGGCCTTTCGGTCCGGCGAGTTCCGCCGTTTTGGCAGGACCGCCGTTGCCTTTGAATCCTGACTTCCCTGTGCCCGCGATGTGGGTGAGTTTGCCGGTCTTCAAATCAGCACGGTAAAGCGCGTTGCCCTCGCGCAGTGCGATCCACGCCCGGCCTTCGCGGTCAAAATCAATGGTGCGCGGGCCATTGAGCGGAGTGTCAGGGGAAAAATCGGCTCCGTCCGGCGTGGGGGCTTTTTGCCCGTTGCCGCAAACAGTGGTGATGATGCCCGTTTTCACGTCCACCGCGCGCACGCGGTTGTTGCCGATGTCGCACAGGAAAAGCCGGCCGTCCGGTGCGAACTGGATCGAGATCGGATCCTTCATTTGCGCTGCCGTCGCCGGCCCGCCGTCGCCGCTGAAGCCAGGCTTTCCATTACCCGCGACCGTTGAGATCACGCCCGACTTCATGTCCACGCGACGGATGGTGTGCGTGGACATATCCGAAATGTAGAGCGCTCCGTCCGGTCCGAACCGGATTTCGTGCGGCTTGTTGAGTTGCGCGTTTACTGCCGGTCCCCCGTCGCCGGAATAGCCGGGCGTGCCGTTGCCCGCGACCGTGGAGATGATTCCTCCCTTGTTATCAATCCGCCGAACGACATGCCCATTGAACTCGCAGACGTAAAGCGAGCCATCCGGTCCCCTGGCAAGGCCGAAGGGATCATGCAACGAGGCTTCAGCAGCCGGTTTTCCATCGCCGGTGGTGGAAGCCGTACCGTTCCCGGCGAGTGTTTTGACGGTGCCCGCTGCGGGCAGCGAAACGGTCAAGGCGAAGAGACACCAGAGGATGCGGATCATAGACTCGATGCTGCGGTGGCCTCCCCTCCTTACAATGCGCTGAGAACACGCAATCAAGGCGGGGAACAGCGGGGCCCGGAATGATGCCCGCAAGTTATCGGAAGAATCAGAAGAAGTGGCCGCCGCCGGCTCGAAGCACTTTCGGCATGATGGACAATCCGCCGTTTGTTGAATGCCCTCACTTTACCCCACGATGATCCCCTTCGCCTTCCGTTCGGCTTCGCGCTGGAGGAGGGGGATGGTTTCGCCGGTTTGGATGAAAGGGATGCCGGTGTCGCCGGCGGACGCCAGAGTCAGACTGGAAAATTCGCTGATCTCCGAGGCCATGGTGCGGAAGACATCGTCTATGGAATAGAGGCCGTTTTGGCCACTGACGGCGAGGATGAGGTCGCGGAGGATTTCCCAGTCGTCGTGCGCCTGGCCGGGCGGGGTAATGGCGGCATTGAGGCGCTGGAGGCGGCCGGTGGCGTTGATCATGGTGCCGCGTTTTTCCGCGTAGGCGGCGGATGGCAGCACGACGTGCGCGGCTTCGGCGCAGGCATTGAGCATGACGTGCGTTTGCACGAGGCAGTCGAGTTTGCCGAGATCACCGGCGGTGAAGCCGGCGTTGAGCAAATTCTCGCGCAGCGCAATGACGGCGCGGATCTGACCGTTCTGCACCCGCTCATGAATGCTGGCGAGCTGTGCGCCGGGCGTTGTTGTCAGGATAATCTTCGCGCCGTTGGTATTCGGATTGCGGTCCGGGTGGACAAGGTAATTGTCGCCTGCGCCGGTGCGCGGGAGGATATCCACGTTCTCCGCGCGAATTTCGAGCGCAGCGGCGAGCTTCCGGGCGAGGTAGAGTTCCTCGTTCGTCATGCGTCCGCTGGCGATGACGGCGATCTGGTGCGGCGCGAAGCCCCTCAGGGCGGTGGCCGCGGACTGGATCGCCTCCTGCCATGTGGCGGTGCGGTGGCGGCCGTTTTCCTTCACCAGCGGATCGGTGAGGCGGCGTTCGCTGTTCACCCAGTGGAAATCGAGCCGGCCCTGGTCGCACATCCACGCGGAGTTCACGTCATTGTTCTCGCGCGGCGTCTGACGGTGGAGGATGTCATTGCGGCTGCCGATCTCCGTGTTGCAGCCGCGGGCGCAGCCGGTGCAGATGGATTTCGTTTCCTTGAGGAACCACACGCGCATGGAAAAGCGGAAGTCCGTGCTCGTGAGTGCTCCGACGGGACAGATGTCCACAGTGTTGAGTGAGTAGTTGTTCGCCAGTTCCTTGTCAGGGTGAACGGTGAGGACGGTGTGACTGCCGCGCTCCGTGAAGCCCAGCACGGGATCGTCCGCGATTTCATCCGTGAAGCGGATGCAGCGGCTGCACATGATGCAGCGTTCGTCGTCCAGGGTGATGCGGGGGCCGATCTGATTGTTCTTCGGCTTCTTGACCTTGTCTTCGAGAAACCGGCTCGCACCGCGGCCGTGTTCGACACTGAACTCCTGAAGCCGGCACTCGCCCGCCTGGTCGCAGATCGGGCAGTCGAGCGGGTGATTGATGAGGAGGAATTCCATCACGCCCTTGCGGCATTCCTCGACGAGTTTGCCCTGGGTGCGAATACCGATGCCCTCGGCAACGGAGTTGGCGCAGGCGATGGCCGCCCGCGGGCTCCACATGATTTTGGCGAATCCGTGCCCGTCCTTCTCCACCTCCGTCTGACCGGGAGCCGGGCGAGCGGGCATGCCTGTCTCGACGAGGCACATACGGCAGTTGCCCGGGCTGCTCAGTTTCGGGTGGTAACAGTAGTGCGGCACCTCCGTCTCCGCCTGGCGCAGCGCCTCGATCATTCGCGTGCCTTTCGGGAACTTCATCCATGTTCCGTTCACCTGGACATTCACAAGGTCCACAGGGGGGGCGGCGGTCGGGGCGGGAGCAGTCGGGGCGGGGCTCATGGGGAGGCGTAGAGTAAAGAATCGGGGAGAGCGCGGATGATGGTCGCGCCCCGGAGTGCGACAAGTGGTTTGTGGAGACTTTTCCGTCCGGAGAAAAAGCCGGGCGGGGAAGGATGGTTTCAAAGTCAAAAAACCACTTGCCGGGCGGGGGAAGTCTGGCAGTGTCGCCCCCTCTTATGAGAAAGAAAGTTGCTAGAAGCAAGACCCGAAAAGGCGTCTCCAAGCGGTTCAAGATCACGGGCACCGGCAAAATCCTGCGTCGCAAGCAGGGTCGCCGGCACCTCGCTGAGTGCAAGAATCGCAAGCGTAAACGCAATCTCCGGAAGGTGGCCCTCGTCGCAGCAGTTGACGTTCACCGCCTGATGGAGTGCATGCCGTATTCGCATTGAGATGCCCTGATGGCCGAATTCCCGGCCACTTCCGCCGCCGCCTGATCTTCTTTGAAGGTCTATGAATGGGTGAGACGGCGCGGAAATCCAAATAACAGCCCGTTCGCCAAAACCACCACATGCCAAGAGCCACCAACGCGCCGGCGAGCCGCAAACGCCGCAAGCGCATCCTCAAGAAGGCGAAAGGTTTCTACGGAAGCCGCTCCCGCCTCTACCGATATGCCAAGGACGCCATCTTCAAGGCGCAAACCTGGGCGACCCGTGACCGCAAAACCCGCAAACGCAACTTCCGCGCACTGTGGATCACCCGCATCAGCGCCGCCGTGCGCCAGCGCGGCATGACCTACAACCGTTTCATGGAAGGGCTTAAGAGCCTCAGTGTGGACCTTGACCGCAAGGTTCTTGCCGACATGGCCATCACCAACCCCGTGGCCCTCGACGAACTCGTCGCTCAGGCCAAGGCAGCGATGGAAGCCAAGTCCAAAGTGGCGGCCTGAGCCGCGGCACGGTAATCAAGTCAATCAGCGGTCCCTCCGGCAACGGAGGGACCGTTTTCTTTTGGAGCCCGAAAGCCGCGTTGACTTTCCTGCTCCATGTGCTGAATTTTTCGCACTTCAATCCGACCAAATCCCCGCCATGAAAAACCTTCTTCTCATCCTCTGCTTCACCGCCCTGCTGACCCCGCCGCCGGTTGCGGCTCAGGGAAAACCCGCCGCGGCAGATGAAGGGGAGACCGCGATGCCGGAGGGCCTCACCGCCGACCAAATCGTGGATGCGGTCAAAACGAGTCGCTGTGCCTTGCAGCCGCTCAACGGAATTTTGACAAAGGGCGGCAAGGAGGTGCCCTTTGTTCTCAAGATGACGGAGTCGCTGATTCACATCAGTTTCGAGAATCCGAAACAGAACATCAGCCTTGATATCGGTGACAAAACCTACCGCCTGAAAGAGGTCACCGCCGGATCCAACAAGGAAGTGCCGTCAGCTCAGTACAGCGCGGGCGTCCGGGGAACCGATCTGACTTACGATGACTTGTCCATGCGCTATCTTTACTGGCCGAAGAAGGTCGCCATCGGCGAAGAGACGATCAAGACGCAAAAATGTTATGTGGTGGACCTCTACAACCCGCAGCGGCTGGGCGACTATTACCTCGTCCGCATTTTTGTCGGGAAGAATTCCGGTGCCATCATGCGGATGAACAGCTTCGACTGGAACGGGAAGATCATCAAGTCGTGCTCCGTCACCGCCGGAATGAAAATCCCCGACCCGCAGGGTAAAATGGTGACTGTGCTCAAGACGATGGAGGTGATCCGCTACGTGCCGGGAACGAAAAAAGTCGCCGGCGAGACGACGTTTGAACTGCGCAAGCCACAGAAATAAGCCGGCGGATCATGAGCCGCTCAGGCTCTCCGTTTGTTCAAGGACGTGCTGGAAGGGAACGCCGGTCAGGAGGCCGAAGGCGTCATGGCGCGTCAATTTCGCTCGCGTGATGGCCGGGCTGGTGATGCCGCAGAGGAATCTCGCGAGGGCGCGGGCACTGCGCAGGGCCGGACGCCGTTCGGCGTTGAGGGCATGGATCGCAGTGACGTCCGCTGCGGTAATTTGCGGAACGGGTGACTGTGGAATCTGGAGAGGCTCCGTGCGCGGCTTGCGGCAATTACCGCAGTGACCACAGGGTTGAGATTGCTCTTCGCCGAAGCGGCGGAGCAGGAATTGGGTGAAGCAGCCGGGGTGGGATGCGAAAGTCAGGACTTCATCGAGCCGCGCGATATCACGGGCTTCACGGTCGAGGAAGCGCTGCGCGAGCCGTTCCGCGATCTGCTGAGGATTGTTGCGTGCGGCATTGTTGCAGAGGCGGAAAATGTGGCGAAGTGCCGTGGGCTTCACCAGGATGTCTCCGGACTCCTCGAGATGTGTCAGGGCCTTCTGGATTTGTTCACGGGATTCACCGAGGGATGCCGCCGATTCGTCGAGGACGAGGGTGAGGTATTTCCAGCCGCGAGTGCCGCTGGAGAAGAGGGCGCGGAGAAATTTCTGACGTTCCGGTTTGTGGCCGGAGACGATGCGGTCTTCGGTTTGAATGAACTGCACCCGGCATCCGGCATGGAATGAACCGACGGGCGCGAGAATTCCGTCCATTTCCAGATAGGTGAGGATGGTTTCGAGCACAAGCGGACGAACGTCAGTGGCCTGGGAGACATCGTAGCGTGAAATGTCGAAGCGGTCGCCGAGGCGCAGCAGGTGATCCACCGCCGTGCGCACGGCTTCCACGGTGGGGGTGTCTCCATAGGTGAAGTTCTCGAGTGCGATACGGTCGTCGGCGCAGGCAAACAGTGCGCAGTGCGAAGGCAGGCCGTCGCGTCCGGCCCGGCCTGTTTCCTGGAGGTAGTTTTCGAGTGTTTTGGGGAGGTTGTAATGGAAGACGCCGCGGATGTTGGCCTTATCAATGCCCATGCCGAAGGCGATGGTCGCCACCATGATGTCGCACTTCCCTGACATAAATAAATCCTGAGCCTCCGACCGCACATCATCCGGCAGCCCGGCATGATAGGACCGGGCATTCAAACCAGCGTGCTGGAGATGCGTGGCGACGTGCTCTGAGGTCTCCTGGAGCGTGACATACACAATGGCCGGACGCACTTTTGGCTCGTGAAGTTTCCTGGTGAGCATCGCCAGCCGCTGCCGTGCCGGTGCCGGAACCATGTACAGGTGGAGATTCGGCCGGTGAAAGGATGTTTGGAAGTGATCGCTCGCGGAGATGCCGAAGGATTCGCGGATATTAAACGCGACCTCCGGTGTCGCCGTGGCGGTGAGTGCGAGGACCGGCCGCAGGTTGAGATCCTTCGCCACGGCAGACAGCCGCAGATAGTCCGGCCGGAAGTTGTGACCCCATTCCGAAATGCAGTGCGCTTCGTCTATGGCCAGCAGTGAAATCTTCATGCGCTTGAGCCGTGCGATAAAGGTTTCGTTCGAAAGCCGTTCGGGTGCGATGTAGAGCAGTTTCAATTTGCCGGCGGCCATGTCGGTGTAGAGTTGCGCGACTTCTGCGGGCATCAGGGTGGAGTCGAGCCGTGCGGCGGCGATGCCCCGCCGGCGCAGAGCCTCGACCTGGTCTTTCATGAGTGCGATGAGCGGAGAGACGATCAGGGCTGTCCCCGAACGGACGAGGGCGGGAAGCTGATAGCACAGGGATTTCCCCGCTCCGGTGGGGAAGAGGGCCAGGGCCGAACGCCCGGCGATGAGCGCCGCAATGACCGCCTCCTGGCCATCGCGGAAGGCGGAGAAGCCGAAGTTTTTTTTCAAAAGGGCCGGGAGCGACTGGGAGGGGGCTGTCATAGCGGGGCGATTCACACGGGAGATGTTTCGTCGCAGACAACAACCGCAGACGGTGTTCGATACGCCAGAGGCAAACATTCTGCTCGACTTGCCCGGGGCAGAGTGAGTAAGTCATCTCTATTACAGCCAACGCGATGCAGTGCCCATATTGTCAAAGCCCCGTCTGCGAGGAGTCGCCGGCTTGCCCGCGCTGTGGGCTGACGCTGCAGAAAGCGGGGGCGTTCTTCGGGGCGGTTCCCCGGTTGGATCAGGGGGTGACTGACATTGCGGGTGTTCTGCGCAGCAGTGACGTGCGGAGCATGCGGCGGAGCATTAAGGGTTTCGAGCAACGGTTTCCGCAGTGCGGATTTACCGCGGCATTTATGGCTCTTGGGAAAGACATTCCCGGTGCGGCTTACACTTTTTGGGTGTTCAATCGGGCCATCACTCCGGACGAGTTTAATCGGGGCCATCGCAATCGTCGCGTGCTGCTGCTTGTGGACACCGTGGGGCGCTGCGCATGGGTAACGCTGGGTTATGGTCTGGAGCCGTTCATCAGCCGGAAAAGACTGGAAAGCTGCCTTGAAATGGCGCAGCCGCACTTTGCGGCCGGGATGTGGGGTTCCGGAGTTTCAATGCTGCTCGCCGGCATGGAATCGGCGTTCCGAGAAGTTGTTATGGCATTTCCGGGGATCTATGGTCTGCCGCCGTTACACGGGGGAGAGGATGAAAAAACCGGCAAACCTGCTGCAACACGGTGACCTCATGACAACGCCGGGTTCTCAGCCATGCGACGACGTGATCCGTGACCGGGTTCTGGCGGCGGCGGATGGTTATTCCGAGCTTGGTCTGCCGGATCTTGCCTGGGAGGAGGTCAACTCTCTCTCAGAGGCCGATCGGATCCGGCCGGAGGTGCAGGAAGTAATCCTTGGCCTTCTCATCCGTCAGCACCGGTGGGATGAAGCGATTGAAATGGGGCAGGGGCTCTGCGCATGGGACTGTGCGAAACCATCCACTTATATTCATACCGCCTTTGCCATGCATGAACTTGGACGCACGATGGAAGCCCGGGCGACGCTGCTGGCTGGACCTGAGTCGCTCCGAAAAG
>JANNVM010001055.1:0-1582 GCA_031414455.1 Verrucomicrobiota bacterium | reverse complement strand
CCAGTGCGGAGGAGGCGGAATCCAAAATCAGCAGGCTCACACGGACCGAACGGGAACCAGGCACGACAGTGGTTTCTGTCACCGTATCTGGTGAACGAAGCGATGAGACCGCTTCTATCGCCAACGCCATCCGAGAGTCCTACGCCGACCATCACCGCCACCCACGGCAGCATTCCAGCAGGCTCAGTCCGTCGACCTCACCACACGCGCAGCTTCAACTCGAAGTCGTCGAGAAAAGCGAAGCGAACCTCGCAGTGATCCGGAAAAAACTCGGCATCGCGGAACCAGTCACGTCGTCGTCTGATGACACAGCCAGGCCCGAGGGACCAAGTGAATACGCAGCGGCTCATCAGCGCTACCAGTCGGAGAAGCAATTGTTGGACTTGCTGCTGGAAAGATCCATGCAGCGAAAAGCGGAGGAGGACATTATCCAGCAGCCCATTAGAGTCCTGGAAGTCGCCGTGGCAGTCCCCGAACCCTAACCACCGAGCACCGAGCACCGATTACTGATTACTGATTACTGCCTACCGAGCCCCGTCCCCTCACTCCCCGCCCGGCTTCCGCATGTAGTCACCGCGGCTGAAGTATTTCTCCAGCCACACATAGGCGCAAATGAAGAGATAGCGGCTGCCCATTTCGCGGATCTTCAGTTTTGTCATGCCGGTCTTTCGGTTGCGCCAGGTGATGGGGACTACGGTCCATGAATACCCGCGCACGATGGCCTTCAAGGGCAGTTCCACGAGGATGTTGAAATGCGGCGCGATGAGCGGCCGGCAGCCGTCAATGACCGTGCGGCGGTAGGCTTTGAAGGCGTTTGTCGTGTCGTTCAGCTTGATGTGAAACGCCATGCGAATGAAAAAGTTGGCCACACGGTTCACGAACAGTTTGAATTTTGGATAGTCCACAACCACTCCGCCTTTGATGAAGCGGCTGCCCATTACGCAATCCCAGCCTTCGTTGAGCCGCTGCCAGTAGCGTACGGCGTCGGCAGGCGCATCCGACTGATCGGCCATGAAGATGACCGCGGCATCGCCGCGCATGGCATCCAGCCCGCAGACGATGGCGCGCCCAATGCCGTGGCGGCCTGTATTCTGCCGCGGCTGCAACGCGGGAACACGCACGGCAAGTTCCGTCAGGATTTCCCAGGTGCGGTCGGTGCTGCCGTCATCCACGACGATAATCTCATGCGGCACGGTGGCCCGGGTGAGTTCGTCGTGAAGCTGTTGCACGGTCTCGCCAACACAGCCCTCTTCATCGCGCGCCGGGATGACGATGCTGAGGAGGGTGAGTTTGGGGGCATCCGGAGGTGGCTGGGGGGTAGCGGCCATGAATGTCGAAACCTGACATTATCCCCGTGCGAGGTCAAGCCAGCCGGGATTGGCCTCCGCGTGCTGTGCAATTTCTTCGAGAATGTCCGGCAGACTGCGCTGCGGACGCCAGTTCCAGGCGTTTTCCGCGGCCGCGGAGTCCAGAACAAGCCACGGAATGTCGAACGGGCGGGGCACCGGGTCAGCGTTGACGCTGTGAGAGCCGAAGCGGGTGGCGCACCACACACTGAGTTCGGCGAGAGACATGCTGTTCC
>JANNVM010001054.1:0-7150 GCA_031414455.1 Verrucomicrobiota bacterium | reverse complement strand
GTTCAATTGGCCGCTGCTATTCCGTCCGCCCCAGACAATCATCTCGCGGCCCGTCCACACCGCCGGGTGACTGTTGCGCGCGGTGGGCGCGCCGGTGGTGGTCACCGCCGCCCAAGTGTTGCCCGCGGGATCGTAGCGCCCGCCGGTGTTCAAATAGCTGACGCCACCGTCAGGTGATCCGCCCCAGACGATCATCTCGCTGCCCGTCCACACCGCCCTGTGATAGCTGCGCGCGGCGGGCGCGCCGGTGGTGCTCAGCGCCGTCCATGTGTCGCCTGCCGGATTGTAGCGCCCGCCTGTGTTCAAATTATCGATATTGTTCAAATTATCGATACCGTGAATTCCACCCCAGACGATCATCTCGCTGCCCGTCCACACCGCCGTGTGACCGGAGCGCCCACCTGGTGGCCACGTCGAGTTGTCGCGCTGCTGCCATGCGTCGGCCGCCGGCGTCGCGCAATCCGTCTGAATGCTCTGGTCCGGCGTCAGGAGTTGCGAACCATTGACGCGATCGTTGAACCAGACCCGCACGAACACATCAGGCTGGTTGAAGACGCTCTCCGGGATGGCGGCCATATTGGGCAGATTGGTATCGCCAAGCAGCACGGAGTACTGGCCCCCGGTAACCGTGAGCGTGACAGCCGCAGCCGGCTCGCTGCCCGCGGTGCTGGTGCCGTCATTGCTCCAATCGCTGGTGGTGCCCCCGGCATCGACGAGGGCGAATTTGAACTGGCCGGCGCCGTCGAAATTCACTCCGCCGACAGCGATGCGGCCGTGGTAGTTGATGAGCCGCGGCACCTGCGCCGGCAGAGCGGCGGCGGTAAGAAACAGCAGGACGAGTATCCGCGCGATGCATGCATTCATAGGCAGTTCCTTTTTGAGACGGGTTTCATTGAGCGTCAGGGGCCGGAGTTGGAAGGGGGGCAAAATCGCTGCGTTCGGGATGCCAGCGAAGATTTCCGGCTCAATCCGCCACCACCAGCCGCAGGTAGCGCGCAGGGCCGTCGCGGGCGACTGAGGCGGTGCGCCGGCCATCCGGCCCGGGAGCGGACAGGATTACGCCTGCGGTCGTCCAGTTCAGCAGATCGGTGCTGGTCTCCGCCGCGTAGGTGATGCCCGGCCTGGCGCCGTGGAAGGACAGGCTCAGGTTCTGCGGCCCGAGGAGCGGTACGGGCAGGCTGGCGCGCAAGTTGAGATTCGGATCAAGGTTCAGGGCGTAAGCCATGAGCAGGTTCACACCGTCACCGTTAGGGTCATCCTGAAGGTCGGCATTGTAAGGCAGGCCGTATCCAATCAGCCACTCGGCGGCGGGGTGAACGGCGCGGTCGATCATGACCGCCGGTTGCCCAAACCACCACGGCGAGGTGAATCCGGTGCTCCCGCGGAAGTAATAGATGGTGAAGCCCGGCGCCGCGCCGGTGAAAATGAAGTTACTCGCCGGAGCATTGCCCTCAAAAATCACCGCCTGAAGTCCGGGGCAGTCCGTGAACGCGCCCCCCCATGATATGTTCCGCACCGTTGCGGGAACCGAAAAAGTGCCGGCTCTTCCCTTCGGGTAATGGATGATGCCGGTGCGGTTCTTGTCGAAAAGCACGCCGTCGAGGCTGCTGAAGTGCGGACTCAGGGGCGCGACGTTGATCGCGGTTAAGCTGCTGCAGCCGGGGAAGGCAGGGATCATGATCGAGGCCACGCTTGCCGGGATGAAGACGGAAGTCAGGGACGTGCAGTTGGCGAACGCCTCATTTGCGATTCCGGCGACTCCCTGTCCGATGGAGACAGTGGCGAGACGGGAGCAGTCCCGGAACGCATTGGGCGGGATGGATTGCACGCTTCCGGGAATGGTGATGGAAGCCAGGCTCGCGCAGCCCTGGAACGCGTTCCAATCGATCCCGGTGACGCCATGGCCGATCAAAACGGAGGCCAGGCTGGTGCAGTCCTGGAACGCGCTTTGCGGGATGAGTTGCACGCTCCCGGGAATGGAGGCGGAAGTCAGGCTGGAACAGCCGCGGAAGGCCCATAGTCCGATCAGGGTGACGCCACCCGGAATGGAAACGGAGGCAAGGCTTGTGCAGCCGTAAAATGCCTGGGTACCGATGCTGGTGACACCGCCCGGAATGCCGACAGAAGTCAGTCCCGTGCAGTTCGCGAATGCCGAGTCAGAGACGGCGGTGACCGTCGCCGGGATCGAGTAGGGCCCGGCCTTGCCTTCCAGGTACCGGTGCAGCGTGGTGCGGTTCTTGTTGAAGAGCACGCCGTCCAGGCTGCTGTAGGAGAGGTTTGCGGGATCCACATCGATTCGGACCAGCCCGGTGCAGCCATCCATTTTCAGGTATCCGGTGACGCTGGCCGGGACGGTGAGGGAGGTCAGGTTCGGACAAAACAAAAAGGAAGCCCCTGTAACACCAGCCGGGATGGCGTAGGGGCCGGCTTTTCCACCGGGGAAGGCGAGCAGGGTGCTGCGGTTCTTGTTGAAGAGCACGCCGTCGAGACTGCTGTAGCTCGGATTCAGCGGACTTACTTCGATCGCCGTCAGGCCCGTGCAGCCGAGGAATGCCAGCGCGCCGAGGTCGGTGACGTTTTGCGGAATCGTGAATGAGGTCAGTCCGGTGCATCCCCTGAACGCGGACACGCCGATGTCGGTGACGTTTTGCGGAATCGTGAATGAAGTCAGTCCGGTGCATCCCATGAACGCGTACCAGCCGATCACTGTGACGCCGCTGCCAATGGAGACGGAGGTCAGGCCGGTGCAGCCGTTGAACGCGAAATCGGCGATCCTGGTCACCCCGTCCGGAATGGAGACGGACGTGAGGCCAGTGCATCCTTCGAACGCGTAATTTCCGAATTGAGCGATGCCACTGCCGATGGTGACGGAGCCCATGCTGGTGCAGCCTCTGAACGTGTAGTGGCCAAGGCAGGTGACGCTGTCCGGGATGGAGAAGGAGGTCAGGCCCGTGCAGCCTTCGAACGCACTGGTCTCTATCCTGCTGACACTGTTAGGGACGGTGAGGGAGGTGAGTCCGGTGCATCCCTTGAACGAGGTGTCGTCGATCACAGTGACATTGGGGCCGAAGGAAACGGACGTGAGGCTGGTGCATCCGGCGAACGCTAATACTCCGCTCCCGGTAACTCCGCTGCCGAGGATCGCGGAGGTCAGGCCCGTACAGTTTTCGAACGCATTTCCGCCGATGATGGTGACGCTGTCTGGAATGGAGATCGATCCCAGGGAGGTGCAGCCGTAGAACGTGAGGGCTTTGATGGAGGTCAGGCTCTCCGGAATGGAAACGGAGGTCAGGCTTGTGCAGCCGGCGAACGCGGTGCCAGCGAGATCGGTGACGCTGTTCGGGATGAAGACGGAGGTCACGCCCGCACGGCCCCCGAACGCTAACTCAACGATGGCGGTGACGCCGGCCGGGATGGAGAAGGGGCCGGCTTTTCCCCCGGGAAAATGAAGGAGCGTCGTGCGGTTCTTGTCAAAGAGCACACCGTCCACGCTGCTGAACATCGGGTGCAGGGGACCCGCCTCGATCGCGGTGAGTCCCGTGCAATCCATGAACGCGGCAGTCCCAAGCGTGGTGACGCTGTCCGGGATGGTGAACGAGGTCAGGCCCGTGCAGCCCTGGAAGGCGCCAAAGCGGATAGCGGTCACGGACGCCGGGATGGTGACTGAGGTCAGGCCCGTGCGTTCCGCGAAGGCAAAGTCGTTGATCGCAGTGACGGGCCGGCCGTCGATCACAGCGGGGATTTCGATCGCGCCGGACGTGGACGGGACGCAGCCTTGGATCGTCACCGAGCCCACGTCTGCAGCGTAATAGAACACGCCGAAATACTCGGCGCGCACGGGCGCATGGAAGAGCCACAGGAGGAGGGCTGTTCGGAGGGCACGGAATGTTCGGTGGCGGATCATCTTCATGAGGTGACAGGATCAGCGTTGGATCAGGCGGAAAAACCGGCTGCCGGGAATGATCGGGAAAGTGACGCGGCTGGTCGTGCCGTTGTCTTCGATCGGATCAATGACGCTGCTCCATGAGTTCAGGCTATTGGTGCTTTGCTGAAGTTGCACGCCCATCCATGCGGATGGCCATGATACCGCCACGGCACCCGAAGGCGTACGTGCGATGGAAAGGGCGGGCGCGAGCTCGATGCTGTAAATGCCGCCAGCTCCCTTTTCGCCACCCGATGGAACTGAGCCGTAGAGGGTGCTTCCCGACACTACCAAACCCCGCAGGCCGCTGCCTTCAAAGCCCGGGTTAGCGAACCTGTCTTTGATGTGCTCCAACACGGCAAAGCCGGTGCCGTCGGTGTTTACCTTGAAGAGCGTTCCCGTCCCGAACCGGCCACCGCGGCTCGTCGTCCCGTAAAGAGTGTTGCCGTGGAGCGCCAGCCCCAGAATAGGATTCACGCCTTCGCTGTTGGCGTAGGCACTGAGACCATTGTCCCAAACAGCATCGGGAAATTGTTTCACCACCATGAAGCCAGTGCCATTGGTGTTCACGCGGAACACCGCACCGCCCAGATCCTCGCGCCCCCGCGCCGAGATGCCGTAAAGGGTGTCACCTGCCAGGGTCAGTTGTTCACGCGGATGAGGCACCTGCGGCGTCGAGTGCTTCAGAACCGTGAAGCCGGAGCCGTCCGTATTCAGCTTGAACACCGTCCCGTAGCCGAATTGGCCACCGGCAAACGCCGTCCCGTAAAGCATATTGCCATGGACTGTCAATTCGGACGGCTGCGTTCCGAGGACTCCATCGCCATTGATCCATTCGCCGGCGACAGGGTCCAAAGTCGTCAGGCTAAAGGTGTGCAGGATGGTGTATCCGGTGCCGTCGGTGTTTAGCCTGAAGACCTTCCCGCTATCAACAGGAGAGCCGTTGGGGGCGAATACCGCGTCGATCGTCCCGTAGAGGGTGCTGCCGGAAACCGCTACCCCTGCGGAGGGCTTGGCCGTATTGCCGTCAACGGATCGGATGAATGTTTTCAACACCGTAAGACCGGTCCCGTCGGTGTTCATCCGGAACACCCGCGCATTGGAGTACTCATCGTTTCCCAAAGGACGTCCGGATAACAGGCCGAATAGGAGTGAACCTGACACGGCCAGCCGCGCCTCCGGGACGCTGTCCGCCAGCAGCGGGGTGAAGCCGGTGCCGTCGGTGTTCATCTTGAAAACCCGTGTGTTTCCGTCGGGTGAGAAGTCGGACCCGTAAAGCACACCGTCCGAGACTGTCAGGGGTCCGGGACTGCGACCGTCGGGAAAAAGGTTTAGCGGCATGAACTCATGCAGCACGGCAAAGCCGGAACCGTCGGTGTTCATCCTGAACAGCCCCCCGCCCCCGCCGTCAAGACCATCAACGCCCTCAAAGCCACGGGCCGCCCGGGCCAGTCCATAAATGGTGCCACCGGCCACCGCCAAAACTTCCACGCGCGGGCAGTCGCCAGCCCCGCAGCCTCCGCCTGGAATGTTATTCGCGGTCAGGTGCCTCAGCTCTGCGTAGCCGGTGCCATCCGGGTTCATTCTGAAGATCGACCAGATGACGCGGTCGTTGATCACTACAAAGGCCGCCCAATAGAAAACACCGTCGGAGTGTTCCAAACGATTGTTCCAGCGCGGAAGGTTCTCGTTCCGCAGGACGGTGTAACCTGTCCCATCTGTGCCCACCTTGAACATTTTGTCTGCCCATCCATGGCCGTAGAGCGTGTTGCCGATCACTTTCAGCCGCGGCCCGCCGATGCCCAGAGCAAACTCCGGGGTAACGTTCACCAGAACGGTATAGCCGGTGCCGTCGGTGTTCAGGCGGAATACGGTGCCGACTCCCTGTTGGCCGTCGCGGCTGGTCGAGCCGAAGATCTTGTCACCTGAGACCGTAAATTCCTTGTACCAATCCTGAAGACCGTCCTCGTTGGGGAAGCCAGGCAGTTCAGTATAGCCCGTGCCATCGGTGTTGATCTTAAACCCCCAGCCGTAGAGGGCGTTACCCGACAGCACCACGCCCGGCGGATCAAGAGTGATGTTGAATGTTACGTATGCCAAACTTGGATTTCCCGCCAGGATGTTCTCTTTGAGGACGGTGTAACCGGAGCCGTCGGTGTTAATTTTGAAAACCGTGCGGGCACGGGTCGCGACATAGAGAGTGCTGCCTGAGAGTGCCGGGCGTCCCAAAAAATCCACGGAGCCAATGGGAAACTGTTTCAGGATCGAAAACCCGCTTCCGTCGGGCTGCAATTTGTACAGCGCGTAGAGGTTCATGCCGTACAGTGTTCCGTCCTCGCCCCGAACGAGATGGTCAGGCGGGAGCACCGGCTTGTTATCAAGGCGGTAGCTTTTGAGCGCTGTGATGACCTGGGCCGGAGCAAGGCCGGCAATCAGGGCGAAAATCACGAATAATAGACGAAGAGACATGGGGTGCGGATACCTTTCACAGGCATTGGGATTACACAGTAACGCGATGCCGATGATTCGCGTTCATGATCACAGCGGACACGGAGTTTTACCTGCCGGGAATGGGGAGTGAAAAGGATTATCCTAAAAGGGAAACTGATCTACTGGTCAAATCGTCGTAAGTGACGTATCTGCAAGGCCATGAACGCAGTTCTGGCCCCGCTTTTCGCTCACCCTGAGGGTGAGTCCGTTTTTTCAGTGCAGCCCCCCTCCGGTTCGTGGCCGGTGGACACTCCCGGCGGGCGGTTTCGTGCAGAGTGGGATGATCAGTCTCCTGTCACGCGCGAGGGCTCACTGGTGTTCTTTTTCCAGTTTCTTGAGGCCGGGGGACGCTGGGAACATTTCCTCAGGGATTGCCCGCTGGCCTACACCGGCAATCGCGGGAGCGGGGCCAAAAACGTCATGGGCACGGTGCTGCTCAGTGTGCTCAATGGCCATTGGCGTTATGCTCATATCAACGGAGTGCGCGGCGACGGGGTCAATCCAGGCCTCCTCGGGATGAACGGCACCGTCAGTGAGGATGTGGTGCGCCTGGCGATGTATCGCATTGATGAAACAACCGGACTGGACTGGGTATCTTCTCAGATCCTCGATAGCATCTCGCCTGTGCTGAGTCAGCCGTGGATCATGGATATCGATGTCACAGTGAAGCCTCTGTATGGTCGCCAGGAGGGTGCCGAAATTGGCTATAATCCACAGAAACCAGGTCGCCCCAGCCAC
>JANNVM010001053.1:0-4420 GCA_031414455.1 Verrucomicrobiota bacterium | reverse complement strand
CGCTTTGCCGGACTGGAACATGGCGGCGAAGACTTCCTTCGCCTGGTTGCCGTTGATCTTCCCGCTGTCCACAAAGCCGGCTAAATCACGCAAGGCCGCGGCGGGGATGGGATTCTGCTCCAGCGTCAGTTCCGCCCCGCTGAGCTGGCCGAGGAGGTCATTGATGATCCAGTTGGCGATCGTCTTCGGCTTCGCCGCACCGGCGACGGCGGTTTCAAAATAATCGGCGAGGATCTTCTCACTGGCGAGCACGCCGGCATCGTATTCGCTGACACCGAGGCTGGCAACGAAGCGCGCCCGTTTGGCGTGCGGCGACTCCGGAACGTTTTGCGCGATGCGCTTCACCATTTCCGCCGTGTGCAGCGGCAGCAGATCGGGACACGGAAAATAACGATAGTCGTGAGCGTCCTCCTTGGTGCGCATGACGGTGGTTTCGCCGCGATCGTCGTCCCAGCGGCGGGTGGACTGAAATTGTTTCACGCCGCGGTCGAGTTCGTCGGCCTGGCGCTCGATTTCAAAATAGATCGCACGGCGCACCGCGGACACGCTGTTCAGGTTCTTGAGTTCGATCTTGGCACCGAGTTCTTTCTGACCCGACGGACGCAGGGAAATGTTCACGTCGCAGCGCATCTGGCCCTTTTCCATGTCCGCATCACTGATACCGGCATACACGAGGATCTGCCGCAGGCTGTTGAGATAGGCCACGGCTTCCTCCGCGGTGTCGATCTCCGGCTCGCTCACGATTTCCATGAGCGGGGTGCCCGCACGGTTGAAGTCAATGGCCGTGCCGTTCGCCATGTGCGTGCTTTTGGCCACGTCTTCCTCAAGGTGGATGCGCGTGAGGCCCACCACCTTGCCCGGCGCGGCGATTTTTTTCTGCCAGTCTTTCGGATAGGCCAAATCGTAGAGCGGCACCCCGCCGCCCACGCACAGCGGGAGATCGAACTGCGTGAGCTGATAGTTCTTCGGCATGTCAGGATAGAAGTAATTCTTCCGATCCCACTTCACGACCGGCGGCGTGGTGCAGCCCAGCATCATGCCGGCGAGAATCGTCCGCTCGATGGCTCCCTGATTCAGCACCGGCAGCGCGCCCGGGAGTCCCAGACAGACGGGACACGTCAGCGAGTTCGGCGCTTCTCCATATTGCGCCGGACAGGCGCAGAACATCTTGCTCCGGGTATTGAGCTGGCAGTGGACTTCGAGTCCGATGGTAACGGTGTAATCGGCGGCGGGCATGGAGAGGAATCCTCTTCTCCATGCGGGTCCCCCTCATGAAAACCGAAAACTGACCACACGAACTCCTGGGCGCTGCCCGTCCAGCGCGTCCACTTCTGCCTGCGTGACCTTCCTGAGTGCGCCGATAGTGACGGCGGCCCCGGTCTGTTCGTGTCCCGGGCCTGGTCCGGACGGACTTGGGGCGGCTCGCTTTTGGACTTCGCCTTGCCGGAGTCCTGTGGTAGTCGTCGCCGATGAGCGATGTCACCCGCATCCTTGAAGCCATCCAGCAGGGCGACCCGCTGGCCGCGGAGGATTTGCTGCCGGTGGTCTATGATGAATTGCGCAAGCTGGCGGCGCGCAAGATGTCGCGCGAGGCCGCAGGGCAGACGCTGCAAGCCACCGCCCTGGTGCATGAGGCATGGCTGCGGCTCGGCGGTGAGCACCAGCCGGCATGGCAGAACAGCGCGCACTTTTTTGGCGCGGCAGCCGAGGCCATGCGCCGGATCCTTGTGGACACCGCGCGGCGGAAACAACGGCTTCGCCACGGCGGCGCCCATGAACGCGTGGAGTTTGAGGTGATGGAAATCGAGGCCCCTGCGGACGATGAGAAAATCCTCGCGGTCCATGAAGCGCTCGATGCTCTCGCGGCGGAGGATCCGCTCCAGGCGCAAGTCGTGAAACTGCGGTTCTTTGCGGGCCTGACGAACGAGGAGGCGTCCCGGGTTCTGGACATCTCTGAGAAATCCGTCCAGCGCTACTGGACCCATGCCAAAGCGTGGCTCTACGAACACATTCAGCGGTGAGAACCACCACTCGCCTCACGGATCTCAAAAAAAATCAAAAAAGCGTTCGAACTCTGTCCTTCGTCAGCCCCGGAATCTCGCATTGAAGGATGAGTGACCGCACTCAACGCCATGAACGGAGCCGAACGACAGGAAGTGATCCTATTCAATACCGCGCTGGATTTGTCCGGTGAGGATCGTGCGGCGTATCTCGATGAAGCCTGCATGGGCGACCCCCGGCTGCGCCGGAAGGTCGAAGCACTCCTCGGTGCGCACTCCGCCGCCGATGGATACTTCCAATCCGCCGGCGGGGCCGGCGCGGCCGGCCTGCGGAAGGCGATGACCACGGAGGATGATTTCTCCGCAGGCTTCCCGGGCAGCCGCATCGGACGCTACAAGCTCCTCGAGAAAATCGGCGAGGGCGGCTGCGGTGTCGTTTACATGGCGGAACAGGAGGAGCCGGTCCGCCGGATGGTCGCGCTCAAGGTCATCAAACCGGGCATGGATACCAAATCGGTCATCGCCCGCTTCGAGGCCGAACGCCAGGCGCTGGCCCTGATGGACCACCCGAACATCGCGAAGATTTTCGATGCCGGAACGACGGAGCAGGAGTCAGGAGGCAGGGGTCAGGAGGCAGCAGCCGGAAGCCAGACCTCCGATCTCCGACATCCGACTTCTGTCCTCCGTCCTCTGCCCTCCGACCCTGGCCGGCCCTACTTCGTCATGGAACTGGTCCGCGGCATCCGCATCACGGAGTATTGTCAGGATCACGGGCTCAACACCCGCGACCGGCTCGATTTATTCATCGCCGTCTGCTCAGCGGTGCAACACGCGCACCAGAAAGGCATCATCCACCGCGACCTCAAACCGTCGAACATCCTTGTCAGCCGTGGCGTGGACTTCCAGTCCACCTCAGCAGCGCCCGGTGGACTGGAAGTCGACGCTACGGCGGGCGCCGCAGAGCATCCTCACGTCAAGGTCATTGATTTCGGCATCGCCAAGGCCACCGGGCAGACACTCACTGACAAAACCCTGTTCACGCAGTTCGCGCAGTTTGTCGGCACCCCCGCCTACATGAGCCCCGAACAGGCCACCATGTCCGGCGCCGACATCGACACCCGCAGCGACATCTACAGCCTCGGTGTCCTCCTCTACGAACTGCTCACCGGCACCACCCCCTTCGACGCGCAGGAATTGCTCAAATCCGGCTTCGACGAAATGCGCCGCATCATCCGCGAAACCGAACCCCCAAAGCCCAGCACCCGCCTGACGCAGTCGCTCCGTTCTGTTATTGCCGCCGGCACGGTCATTTCGCAGCCGCAGGCCGAAAGCAGAGAACCGGGCGATGGAGTCCGAAAATCCGATATCCGATATCCGATATCCGAAATCGAATCCGACCTCGACTGGATCGTGATGAAGGCGCTCGAGAAAGACCGCACCCGCCGCTACGAAACCGCCAACGGCCTGGCCGCCGACATCCAGCGGCACCTCACCAACGAGCCGGTCACGGCCCGCCCGGCCTCAAAAGCCTACCGCTTTCAGAAAGCGTTTCGACGGAACAAGCCGGCCTTCACTGCTGCGGCCGCAGTGGCCCTGGCGCTCATCGCCGGAGCAGTCGTCAGCACCTGGCAGGCGATCGAAGCCCGGAGGGCAAGGAATGCGGAAAAGGAGCAACGGCTCGCCGAGACGCGCCAGCGCGTGCGGGCGGACGCCGCTCTGCAGGAGTCCGAAGCCATATCCACCTTTCTCACCGACGTGCTGCAAAGCCCCGACCCAGCGCGCAACGGCGCCACCCTCACTGTCGCCGAACTGCTCGGCATGGCGGCGAAGAAACTCGGCACCGACCTCGCCAGCCAACCGGCCCGCCGGGCCAAACTCCAGGCAACTCTCGGCCGGACTTACTTCGCGCTGGGATTGATGCCTGACGCCATCCCGCTCCAGGAGAAGGTTCTGGACTACTGCCGCAGCACCTCCGGCACGGAGCATCCTGATACGCTCGACGCTATGAAGGAACTGGCCTTTTCCTACTTCAAAGCCGAACGCTGGGACGATTCGCTCAAGCTTCGGTAGGCGGTGCTCACACTCAGCCGGATGGTGCTCGGTCCGGAACACCCGGACACGCTCACCGCCATGGGCTATCTGGCCCGTTCCTACAAAACGGTCGGACGATTTGACGAGGCGTTCAGGTTGAATGAGGAGGCCCTGACGCTCAGCCGCAAAGTCAATGGCCCGGAGCATCCCGGCACGCTCCGGGCAATGCGCTACCTGGCGGAATCCTTCAATGACACCGGCCGCCCGGAGGAGGCGCTCAAGAGGCACGAGGAGGCACTGGCGCTCCACCGCAAGGTGCTCGGCCCCGAGGACTTGGACACGCTCTTTGCGATGAGCTTCGTGGCTGAGTCTTACCGCGACGCCTCCCG
>JANNVM010001052.1:0-3889 GCA_031414455.1 Verrucomicrobiota bacterium | reverse complement strand
CTTTTGCTGGCGCTCATCAGCGCGGCCTTCGGCTACCTCGTCGCGGAGAAGGCGAAGATGGGCGCCGTGCCAGGCTCCATCGTGGGCGGGGCCATTTTTGGAATCGGTCTGTTTGCGCTGCTGAAACTCGCCGGCGTGCCGCGCGCGCTGTGGCTGACGTTCGGGCTGAAGATGGTCAGCGTCACGGCCTACAAGATTCTCAATGTCGTGCTCGTCAGCTGGTGCATGAAAGACCTCGGCCTGAGCAGTCCGCAGGCGCAGTGGGTGTATGTGATCTGGGGCGTGTTCATTCTCGTGGCTACCCTGATCTCCGGTTCGCTGACGGATGCCCTGGGAATGCGCCGGACCCTGCTCCTCGGGCTGGTGCTGTGTGTCGGCTTCCGTCTGGTGATGTTTGCCAGCACCAATGTGTGGGTCGCCCTGGTCTGCGGCATGGTTCCGGTGGCGATTGGCGAGGCTTTTTGCACGCCGGTGCTCGTCGCCGCGACGCGGAAGTTCACCTCTCCATCGCAGCGTTCCGTGGCCTTCTCGATCTTCTACGCCATCATGAATGCCGGGTTCCTCGTGGCTTACTTCTTCCGGGACGGCGTCTTCACCGCGCTGCCGCCGGATAAGAACGGCATGGTCTCGCTGGCGGGCATGCCGCTGAGTCAGGAGCGGCTGCTGATCTTTGTGAGTATGGGCGTGGAGCTGCTGATGGTTCCATTTCTCCTGCTGATGAAAGAGGAAAAGGGAGAGACCGGCACCGCAGAGAAGGGCAATGCCGGGCAGGGTTTTTTTGTCAGGCTCGGAATCACCGTGCATACCGCGGCGCGGGATACCGGACGGCAACTGGCGCTCCTCGTGCGCCATCCCGGCTTCAGCCGGTTGCTCATGTTCCTCGCCATGATCGGGCTTCTGAAGATCGTCTTCAACGCGATGGACGCCGTGCTGCCGACGTTTGCCGAGCGCGAGATCGGCCCCGAGGGCAAGGACCGGGTGGGGCGGTTTAATGCCGTGAACAGTGTGCTCATTCTCGTGCTCGCGCCGCTCATTGGAATGCTCACGCGCAAACGCTCCGCCTACTCGATGGTGATCGTTGGCGGCTTCGTCACGGCCTTCTCGTTCATCTTCATGGCGCTGCCCGGCAGCATGTTCACCGGCCTTGCTGACGGCTGGCTGGGCGATGCGGTGGGGCACGGATATCTTGGCCTTCAGGGGACGGTGCATCCCTACATCGTGATGATTGTGCTCTGGCAGGTGGTGTTCTCCTTCGGCGAAGCGCTCTATTCGCCGCGCGTCTATGAATACGCCGCGTCCATCGCCCCAAAAGGGCAGGAGGCATCCTTCGCTTCGCTGTCCTACGTGCCGCTGCTGATGGGCAAACTGGCGACCGGCGCGCTCTTCGGCGGCATCCTGGAAAGCCACTGCCCCGCGACCGGCCCCCGCGATCCCGGTGGCATGTGGATGATCGTCGGCTGTCTCGTGCTCGTCGCTCCGGTCGGACTGCTGGTGTTTAAACGCTTCATCCGGGTGAAGGAGGAGGGCAGGGAGGAGTGAGGTTTCCGCTGGCCAGCCCGCCTGCGGACTCAGCTTGAAACTCAGGAGAACTGGCCGACAACTTCGAGCGATGAACTTTTCCGATCTCCATCTTGATGTGGCTGCGCTCTGCAAGACTTACGGGGTCAAGACGATGGCTGTGTTCGGTTCCTTCGCTCGCGGGGATGCCACGAAAGACTCGGATCTTGATGTCCTTGTCGAGTTCGCGGGCGAAGACCGGCTCTTCGACCGGTTTATGGGGCTCAAAGAAACTCTCGAAGGCTCTACGGGACGCACGGTGGACCTGCTTACTCCGGGATCGCTGCGCAATCCGGTATTCCAGCGGATAGTGAATCGTGAACTGGTGCCTGTATGGACGAGCGCTGCCTGAAATTGCTCCATGATGTGAGGCAGGCCGTGGGCGCGATCCTCACATTTTGCCGCGGACGGCAATTGAAGGATTATCGCTCGAACAGGATATCGTCCGCCTGATCAAGATCGCAGCGGATGTTGCAGAAGAAACGGGATAATTACTTCGCCGCTGCTTTCTTCCGCGCCGGGAACCGTCCTCGTGGCTTCACAGGATTGCCTTCGGCGTCGAGTTTTGGTTCGCGGACGGGGAATTCCCAGCCGAGGACCATCTTGCCTTCGGTGCTGCACACGAGATGGGCGCTGAAAGGCCGGCCGCGTTTGCTGATCCACTTGTCAATGAGGTCGGTCTTGCCCTGGGTGAAGAACTTCACCGCCTGCTCGCGGGGGATGGGGAATTTGCACATCTCGCGGGAGAGTTTTCCCTTTGGCTTACACATGTCTTCTCCTCGGATGACGGTCTCGCAGATGTAGGCCTCGTCGGTTTCGTAAATCATCGAATGACGGCCGGCTTTGGCGCAGACGGGGCACGGGCAGATGGCATTGGCCGGATCTTCCAGAGCGGCGGCGGCGCGTTCAAGCACTTCCGTTTTCTGGAACTGGAACCCGACCTTCATTTCTTTATCCAGCACCAGCATGGCGGAGAATTCCGCGCCGAATTTGTTCCGGAAATTATCCAGCGGCCCGACCAGTTTTTGCTCAAGGAGTTCTTTGGCCTCGGCGTCGTTAAGGAGGCGGCCGGCGACCATCCTGGCGATCTTGAATTCACATTCGCGGCACTGGAAGAATTTGTCAGTCTGCTTGAGCGCGGCGGCGCCACAGACCGGACACTTCGCCGCGAGGTCCGGATATTCCCGCGTCTTGGCGACATGGGCGTGCTGCCGGGCTTTGTCCACGACGTCGGTGGTCACACGCCTGATCTCGGTCATGAACTTGTCGCGGGAGAGCTTGCCGTGCTCCATCTGCTTGAGTTTGTATTCCCAGTCGCCCGTCATTTGCGGAGAGGTGAGCACGTCGGCACCGATCTCCACGAGTTGATCCACCAGGGTGATGCCTTTCAGCGTCGCGACGAGTTCCCGCCCGTTTCGGGCGAGATACTGATCTTCCACCAGCCCTTCGATAATAGCTGCGCGTGTCGCCGGTGTGCCGAGGCCGCGTTCGCCCATGGCTGCGGCGAGTTCCTCGTCCTCCACGAGCTTGCCCGCGCCTTCCATCGCCGAGAGAAGGGTCGCCTCATTGTAGCGCGGCGGTGGCTTGGTCACGTTCTCGATCACCTCAATGGCGAGCGTTCGTGCGGTCTCGCCATCTTTCACCGCCACGAGCGGGCCTTCGCCTTCACCGATGGCCTGCTTGCCATAAACTTCCAGCCAGCCCGGGACGAGAAGGATTTTGCCCTCGGTCTTGAACGCATCGTTCACAATCCGCGTGATCCGCGTGGCGATTTCGAACTCCGCCATCGGGAAGAAAATCGCGATGAAGCGCCGCGTCACCAGGTCGTAGATGCGCATCTCTTCCGGCTTCAAATTCTTCGGCACCACGCCCGTGGGAATGATGGCAAAGTGGTCACTGACCTTGGTATTGTCGAAGATGCGCTTCGTCGGGAAAATCCACTTCTGGCTCATCACCGTGCCCGCGTGGGGCGGGAGGTCCGCGGGGAAGGCGTCCACATTCGTGTGATCCAGCCGGGCGAATCCGCGCATTACGTCCTGCACCGTGCTGACATAGTCTTCCGGAAGGAAGCGGCTGTCCGTTCTCGGATATGTCAGGACTTTGTGCGCTTCATACAGCGACTGCGCGATCTGCAGCGTGCGCCGCGCGCTGAAGCCAAACTTGTTGCTCGCCTCGCGCTGAAGGCTGGTGAGGTCGAACAGCAGCGGGCAGCTTTCCTTTTTCGGCTTCTTCACTTCCGTGACGATGCCCGGCTTGCCGTCGCAGCGCGCCTTGATGGCGTCTGCCCTGGACTTGTCCCAGCAACGCTCGGCGCGGCTGTGCTGATCTTCGT
>JANNVM010001051.1:0-1845 GCA_031414455.1 Verrucomicrobiota bacterium | reverse complement strand
TTATCCCCACCGACCGGCTCAAAATCAGCGGCACCGCTGTGAGCGAGCACGAAATCAAAGCCGGCCTCGGTGCGCCGCTCGTTGCGAAACGCGTCGCCGATCAACTCGACGAGTACGCCCCGACGCCGCACTTCTACTACTCCGCCACCGGCATTGCGCACTTCGAAGGCTCGCGCTGCGTGCTCGCGCTCGAAGACCCTCTGAACTCAGAGACCGTCCGCATCGGGCCGCGCACCGTCCCGCTGGCGGCGGACTACACGGCGCCGCTTGCGATGATGACGGTGGAAATGGACCCCGGGAAAATGGGTGTGCCCCGCCTGCTGCACCCGGCGAAGTTTGCCGATACCACCCGCATCTCGCGGCTGGAGCCGTTCGATCCCAACAAGACCGTTGTGCTTCTCGTGCATGGCCTGATGTCCTCTCCCGCCACGTGGGTTCCGCTCCTCAATCGCCTGCGCGCCGATGAGGACGTGCGGAGGAATTACCAGTTCTGGTTCTTCAGCTACCCCAGTGGCTATCCCTACTCCTACCCCGCCGCTCTCCTGCGCAATGAACTCGACCAGGCCGGGAGACACTACCCGATGAAAAAGAAGATGGTCGTCATCGGCCACAGTATGGGCGGCTGCATCAGCCGGCTCCTCATCACCGACAGCGACCGCCGCATCTGGGATCAGATGTTCACCGTGCCGCCGGAGAAAATGGAGGTCTCGCCCGAGCACAAACACATCCTCACCGAGTCCACCATCTTCCGGCACCGCCCGGAAATCGGTCGCGTCATTTTCATCTCCGCGCCGCTGCGCGGGGCCGACCTTGCTGCGGGCTGGATGGGCCGCATCGGGAAACGGCTCGTGAAACTGCCGGGCGATTTTCTCAGCCTCGGAAAGGAAGAGGCGGGCTACGAAAAGAACACCGCCGGCCACAAACATCTCGACCGGTTTCCCGACAGCGTGGATACCCTCGCGCCGGACAACGACTTCGTCGTCGCCCTCAATAAAATCCCACTCGTCCCCGGCATCCCCTATCACACCATCGCCGGCGACCGCGGGAAAGGTGACGCCCCGAACTCCAGCGACGGCCTTGTGCCTTACTGGAGCAGCCACCTTCCTGACGCGAAATCCGAAAAGATCGTCCCCACCCACCACAACGCCCAGACGCATCCCGAGGCTATTGAGGAAGTGCACCGCATCCTCACGCTGCATTCCAAAGGGCAGCAATAATTCCGCGGCGGCCCGCGTAACGCAGTCCGTCCCGGCTGCCGTTCCGCAGTGCCTCCGGCCTGCCGGCGGAGGCCGGCGGCCTTCCGGCGCACTTGTCAGTTTTTTCTGTTGGACCAAAGGCCAATGGTAAACCAGTGTCCCGCCTGCCCCACTTCCTATCCCATGCTTAACACTATTCCTGTTCCCCTCGCGGCGGTCATTGTCCTGACACTTGTCACCCCGGCACTTCACGCCGAAGAACCAGCCGCCGGCGGCGGTAACGCGGCGGAACTGGCGAAAAAACTCAGCAATCCGGTGGCCAGCCTGATCAGCGTGCCATTCCAATTCAATTGGGACGATGGCATCGGGCCTAATGGTGCCGGGCGCTTCACCCTGAACATCCAGCCGGTCATTCCATTGTCGCTCAATGAGGACTGGAATCTCATCGTGCGCACCATCCTGCCGGTTATTGATGCGGAGTCGCCGGCTCCCGGGATTGACGATACCAGCGGACTGGGAGACGTCGTGCAGAGTTTCTTTTTCTCGCCGAAGAAGCCCACGGCAGGCGGGTGGATCTGGGCGGTGGGACCGGTGTTCCTTTGGCCCACCGCTACCGATGATCTACTGGGCGGCGAAAAATGGGGCGCGG
>JANNVM010001050.1:0-1718 GCA_031414455.1 Verrucomicrobiota bacterium | reverse complement strand
TAAATCGGCTGCATCGTCTTGCGCCCGATCTCCAGCCCCGCGTCTCCATGCCGCGCTCCCTGAGTCATGCCTTCGGTGAATCCGCCGCGTTTGAAATTTCCCTGCCACCACTTGCCGGTCTGCAGACTGACATAGCCTTGCTTTCCCAGGAGCCGCGGCAGGCCCGGTGCGGCATCCATGAAGGTATTCATCTTCTCCCGCCCGGCGATGAACGCGGGATCCTTAACCTTTGGCACGCCCGGCTTCCCGCCCTTTTGCAGCGGCGGATCGTTCGACGTAATGCGGTGCTGGTGGGGATACATCCCCGTCAGGAGCGTCGCAAGACTCGGGCAACAGAGACTGCTCGTCACATACCCGCGCCGGAATGTCAAACTCTGCGACGCCAGTTTATCCAGATGCGGCGTTTTGATCTGCGGATGCCCCATGAATCCATAGTCCGACCACGCATGATCGTCGGAAATGATCATGACGATATTGGGAGGTGCATCCGCGGCGCGGGCAGAAGCACAGACGATAACAACCAGGAGCCGGAGGAGTTTTTGAGTCATGGTCGTGATTCACCGCCGTCGCGTGAGCCTGCAACATTCCAGCGACAACGGAATGCCGTAATGGCGCGCTGCCGATGCAAAGTCCCACTTGCCTCCGCGAACTTAACGGTGACTTTTCATTTATGGTTCCGTTGCTCTCACATCCCGGCTTTCGCGCCCGGACACTGCCTCTGTCGGTGGAGGCCTGGCATTGGATGGTGGAAAGAGGCCTGGCCCCGGCCCGCGCCGAACTCCTGCGCGGAGTTATTGTTGAAAAAATGCCTAAATCCCCTCTCCACACCAAACTCGTCGCCCGTCTTTGGAGCGTTTTTGCCGCAGCGCTTGGTGACACTCACTGGATTCGCAAAGAGGAGCCGCTCACGCTCGCGGACTCGGAACCGGAGCCGGACATCGCCATCGTTCCGGGGCAGGAGGCAGACTATGCCGTGCATCCTTCGACAGCGCTGCTCGCCGTGGAAGTCGCCGTCACCACACTGGCTGAGGACCGTGAACTGGCCGCGATTTATGCGGAGGCGGGAGTGCCCGAGTACTGGATCGTAGATTCCCACTCACGGTCCGTGGAGATTTACCGGCAGCCTGAGGCGGGAGCCTATCGCTTTAGCGAAAGGCGCATGGCGGATGCCATTCTTGACGCAACCTCCTTGCCTGGAGTTCGCATCGCCCTGTCAGAGCTTTTTGCAAATCTGCCGTGAGCGATAACTTGCCCCGCCGGAGCGGCAGCAGCGATCGCGAGTGGCGGAGTTGATAATGTGTGGCCGCCAACGGTGACTTGGGTTGGTCGCACTGGCTAATGGCCGGTTATCGGCAAACCTACCGCAGCCCTTTCTCCTTGAGCAGCCCGTCCAGCCATTCGGCATCTTCCCTCGGCAAAGGCGGGTGGGGGTCGCCCTTGTAATTGATCCACGAATAGCGGCCCCGCTCCATCGTTTCATCCATCACGGCCTGGAGGTCGAGAGTGATGTCGGCATCAGTGCGGCGAAGGGGAATGGGCAGGACGGAAAGGCGTTTCCGCAGCCGCATCGGATAGAGTTCTTTGTGTTCCGGGCGGGCAGCACGGATGATGACGGCGGCGTAGATGGCGCGCGTGCCATCAAGGTAGGCCTCACGCGGTACACTGACGGGATCGCCGGTGCGGAGGAGATCAATTTCCACATAGTTGGCCCCGCATTC
>JANNVM010001049.1:0-4137 GCA_031414455.1 Verrucomicrobiota bacterium | reverse complement strand
AATCAGAAGAGCAACCGGTCGCCGGTTGTGGAGTGGGACGAGGCGACCGTGGAGGAAGCGATGTCGGGCATTCGCCGCAAGCACCTCGGGGTGATGATTTCCATGTCAGGATCGCGCGGCCCGAAATACAAACACACGCTTGATCAGGTCTTCGGAAGTTTCGATGCCGGCATGAAGGCGATCCTCTGCGAGATGCTCCTGCGGAATGTGCAGACTGTAAGTGAACTGCGGACGCGAACGGAACGGATGCATCCCTTTCCTTCACCGGAAGCGGCAGAGGAATGGGCCATGAAGCTGGTGAACTACGCAGCCGGTCCGCTGGCGGCAGTGCTGCCACCGGGCGCGGGGCGCCGTGTGAAATGTTATGCGCATCTGCTCTGCGGGCCGGTGGATGCCCATGCGCCCGCAGCAGCTGCAGCCGCTGTCGTGGAGGCACCGCCGCCGGAGGACTGGAAGGCGAAGGTGGAAGCCGAACTCGCCGCGCTGCGCCGGGAACTCGCCGACTTGAAAGCAGCGCTGGGAGTGTGACACCGGAGACGGCCGGATCTACTGCCCGGACTTGGGCGGCTCCGCGGCTGCTGCTGCGAATTTGGCGAAACCGGCAGATGTCTGCGGAGCGGCAGCCGTCAGAGCGGCGGTGAAGGCCGGGTTGTCGAGCTTCGCGCCGGTGGCGGCACAGAGGCTTGCGGCCTGGGCGGCGGTGGCTTCGTCGTAATTTGTGAGGGCGGGAATGAGCCGGGCGGGATCAGTCGTTTCCCTTGCAATGAGCCGGCGGGCGTATTCCCGGGCGGCGGTGAACTTTGCGTCGCCGTCAGCATCGAGCCAAACGGGATTGGTGGAAGCGATGGCGCGTCCCTCCCAGTGCGGCGACTGAGGTTGATAGGGTTTGGTCATGGCCCAGAACGGCGCGGTGACCGGCGGGCCGGTGGCGATGGCGACGAGATGCACGTCGTGCCGCGGGCGCGGAATGGTGAAACGCAGGCGTGCTTTTTCGCCGGGAGCCGCAGAGGGTTCGATTTCATCCTCCCGGAGCAGCATGCCGTTGGCATACAGCGCGGCGCGGGAGGTCTGCACCCACGACGGTCCTGATACGGTGATCTCCACAAGTACTTCGTCAGGGAGATCCGTCGCCAGACCGCCGGCGGTGAATTTTCCGGCGACGGTCAGTTGTGTGAGCAGACCCATGCTCACCAGTGCGCGGCCCTCCTTCAGACTCCGGCAGGCGGCGGCGATATCTATTTTCCCGGGATCGCCGTCCGGCGCGGCAATGTAGGTGCGCGCCTGGCCGACAATGAAGCGGCTCACGTCGTGAGAATCGCTCGCGCCCACGGCGGTGATGCGATAGCCGTGATTGAGCAGCGCGAACCAGTCGCGATAAACGAGCATATAGTCGGACTGCTGCGCGCCGGAGTTGAGGATTTCGAGTGCGTCGAAGCTGAACTCCGGACCGCGTTTGTTGTCGCCGGTGGCAGTATTGAAGTTGGCAGGATCGAACGGACGGTAACCGCTGTGAATGCTGCGCGGGTGATTGAGCACAATGACCTGCACGCCGGGCGTGGCGCGCATCGAAGTCATGAGTTGCGGCCAGTCGTTGAGTTTTGCATTGGCAACGGAAGCTTTCGGATCGGCGACCGGGAAGATGTTGAAGTGCGCGTGGGAGGTGGTGACTTCGTTGCCGGTGACGGCGGTAAAGTAACGGCTCACGTCCATTTTCGCCGCCGGCCCCGACAGGTCCGCATGGAAATTGTGATCCGTCGTGATGGGCAACTCGACGCCCTCGCCGGCCAGCGTGAGCACCCGTTCCTCAAGTGTGGCATCGCCGTGGCCGCTGTTGGTGAACGTGTGGACGTGAGTGTCGCAGGCTACCAATCCCGGCGTTGGCACTTCGCGGGCGATGACCAGGCTCACCTCACCAGTTTCACCGGCGGCGGCTTCGGTTTTCTTCGAAGCCACGCCCCATTCAAATCCCCGCGAGGCAAACACTGTGTAACTCCCGGCCCTCACGCGAAGCTGGGCGCGGCCATTTCCTGTATAGGCCACTCCTGGCCGCACCGCCGGTGCCGGGAGCAGGGATGCGAGCGATCCGACGCTGTCCACGACCGTAATCCGGCAGGGCAACGGCACGCCGGCAGGATCCGACACCGTCACGTTGAGCGCCGCATCGTGCGCACTGGCTGGTGGTCGCGTATCGAGGCTGATTTCGTGCAGTAGTACGTCGTCGGTCTGTTCCGGAGGCGGGAGAATCGTGAGCAGGTTTTCGCCTGCCGTTAGTATTCCCGGCGGCACTGTCAGCGTCTGCACGAGGTCCGCTTCCATGGTAAAGAGTTTGCCGACGGACCTGCGATTCACTTCCACGCGCCAGTCCTGCTTTACATCGTCCTGACGGATGAACAGTGTGGCTTCACCGGAATTCGCCTCCGCCTGAAACCGCAGTTCGAACCGCCCTGGTTGAGCCGCATCCTTCGCGAACCCATCCCATTCCGGCGCGCCTGGCCGGCCGAGATGAACCCGTTTTTCATTCAGCACGGTGACTGGTGCCGCTGCTGCCGTCACGGCCGACAGGAGCAGGAGGAAGTGCTGTGCGCGGAGGGTTTTCATGGGTGACGGCATGAGCATCACTCGATTTCCCGGATCCTGACATTGCGGAATTTCACCCACCCGGCGTGACCTTCGGCGCCGTAGGTTTGCAGGGCGATAACACCTGCCCGGAGAAATGATTCCGGCGGCGCGGGGTCGGTGAAGTCCACGACCTTGATGCCGTTGAGGGTGACTTCGATGTGCGGGCCCCGGGCGAGGATGCGGAGCTGGTTCCATTCAAGCTTCCGGCGAATGGTGTCCTGTTCGTCGCCTTTGGCGAGCCACTTGTCCGTGAAGAGGCCGGCGCAAAATTCCTCCGCGGCGCCGCGGCCGATGTTTATTTGATAGCCGGTGCGCCCGCCGGCGGCGGGATCATTGCGCAGATAGACGCCGCTGTTGTACTTGCCGCGCTCGTCGATCATGAAGTCGAGTTCGATCTCGAAGTCCTTGAACCGGTCCTTTGTCATGAGCATGCCGGATCTTTTCGGGTCGCCGTCCTGACCGCCGAGGATGATTTCGTCTTTCACGCGCCACTGAGCGCTGCCGCGGGTGGTCCAGCCGTCGAGGTCGATGCCATTGAAAAGCGTGCGCCATCCGGTGCCGGGTCCGCCTTTGGTCCAGACGATGCGCAATCCGTCAGGCAGCGGCACGGCAGGCGCAGTGACGGCACGCCCAATAAGTTTCAGCGCTTTGGCGGGATCGCCGCCGGCGAAAACCATCGGCGCGGGTTTTGCGAGGAAGGCCTTTTGGGCGGCTTCCGTTTGCCCGGCTTCGTGGTCCCAGCCTTTATATGTGAACAGCTTCAGCCGTGGATCGGCGCGCAGTTTTTCAGAGTTGTAGTCGTTGATGTGGACGACGTGGTCCCAGGTGTCGGACGCATCGAGCAGCGCCGCAATGTCGCCGTCTAGTCCGGGCTCTTTGATGTCGAGATGCAGGAGCATGGCGCGCTGCCGGGCCAGCGTCAGCAGCGCAGCGAGGGTTGGAACGCGCGTGTCCTCTTTCGCCGTGCCGTGGACTTTGGTGAGCGGACGCTGGAGCAACTCGAAATATGTGAGGGTTTTCACCGCGACATCGCCCTGCACGGTCCGTCCCAGTTTGTCATCGTGATACAAATAGAGCACGCCGTCGCGGCTGCGCCGGATGTCGATTTCACTGCCGTCAGCTCCGCGGTCCATGGCGGTGGCATAGGCTTCCAGAGTGTTCTCCGGCGCGAAATCGGAGGCGCCGCGATGCACCATCACCACGGTCCCTGCACGGCGGGCGGCAATTTGCTGATGCCTTGTTTCCCTCACCGCAGCGGACTCTGCGGGGATGTCGCGGATGTATCCGGTGACGGTTTCGGCCCGGGCGTTCACCGTGAGGCATAGCAGGGCGATGAGGCGGCAGAGGGATGAGATTTTCGTCATGACGGAGGGGATTAGCAGGAACGTGCGCCGCAGGGAAGTGTTTCCGCACTGCCGCAGATGAGTGCGCACCGGCATTTGTATTTTCGCGGCCATTCTCTCAACGAATCCTTGTGAAAACACCTGACCATGAAAAACATGACCCGCGCATGCTGCG
>JANNVM010001048.1:0-1566 GCA_031414455.1 Verrucomicrobiota bacterium | reverse complement strand
TTTTACTACATGGCCAATGCCTGCGGACGCCTCGCCGGAACGATCCTTTCCGGTGCCCTCTATCAACACGGACTGACCCACAGCGCCACCCGGGGCCTCTCGTGGTGCCTCTGGGCATCGGCGGCATTTCTCGCCTTCACGGCGCTGCTCTCCATGGCACTGCCCAAGGAGCATCGGGGGAAGCCCGCGTTGAATCCGGTGACGGGTGAATAGCTGCGGGACCCGGGGGCCGCGGCGCAGAAGGATTCCGGTCGCCTATGACACCGGCGGAGGACAGCCGCCTTTGGCGGCATCCGTCACCGCGGCGGGGGCCGCAGCGGGTTCATGCCCAAAGTACTTCCTCTGGAAAAACAGAGCCACATGAACCAGCGCGAGGAGGACGGGAACTTCGATCAGCGGCCCGACTACGGAGGCAAATGCAGTGTCGGAGCTGATGCCAAAGACCGCGATGGCCACGGCAATAGCCAGTTCAAAGTTGTTGCCCGCCGCGGTGAAAGCCAGCGTGGTGGTCCGGCTGTAGTCGGCCCCCAGCTTTCTGCCGAGGTAGAAACTGACAAAAAACATGATCACGAAATAGAGCGCCATCGGGGTCGCGATGAGCATTACGTCGAATGGCAGCGACACCAGTTTCTCTCCCTTAACGGTGAACATCGCGACAATGGTGAAAAGAAGTGCCACGAGCGTCAGGGGTGAAATCCGCGGGATGAACTGCTGCTCATACCATTCCCGGCCCTTCCATCGCATGAGCAGTGCGCGACTGAGCATGCCTGCGAAAAACGGAATGCCAAGATAGGTCATGACACTCCAGAAGATATCCAGCATGCCGATGCTGACCACCGTGCCGGCGACTCCAAAAAGCGGCGGCACCACGGTCACAAAGATCCACGCGTATACGCTGTAGAACAAAATCTGAGCCACGCTGTTTACCGCCACCAGTCCGGCGGCATACTCGGTATTTCCTCCCGCCAGTTCGTTCCAAACCAGCACCATGGCGATGCACGGGGCGATACCGACCAGAATGAGCCCGACCATATAATCCGGGTGATTGTGCAGGAACAAGAGCGCGAGCGAAGACATGAGAACCGGTGCGATGATCCACGTTTGCACAAGGGACAGCGCCAGGATCCGGCGGTTGGCGAAAACTCCCGGCAGTTGTTCATACTTCACTTTTGCCAGCGGCGGATACATCATGAGGATGAGGCCAATGGCGATGGGGATATTCGTGGTGCCCACTGTCATCGGCGCGAAGAAGGCTTCGGCATCCTGAATGACATAGCTGCCGAGAATCACCCCAAGAGCCATGGCGGCAAGGATCCAGACCGTCAGGTAACGGTCGAGAAAGGACATGCGTTTGGCGACGGCTCCTGAAATGGGATCCAGTGTTTCTAATGGTTTGTCGTTTGGCTGAGGCCCTCCCGCCAGCCGGCGGCGTAGGCCGCGAATACCCGTCGAATCTCCTCTCGCACCCGGCGGAAGACATCTAGGATTTCTTCGTGCGTTCGGGTGGCGCGTGCTGGATCATCGATCCCACATTGATGACGCCGGACTTTACGTGGATTCATGGGG
>JANNVM010001047.1:0-1754 GCA_031414455.1 Verrucomicrobiota bacterium | reverse complement strand
TGCAGGGAGCTGGTCGGTGCAGGAGGATCTGGTCGTCGGACAGAGTTTCCGGCGCTTCACTCCGTCGGTCCGGAAATCGGGCGGCACCTTTCCCGCGGCGGGTTCGGTCTATGACGGCACCGGCTATTCCGTGCTGGATCTGTATGATATCCGGCCCGGCAGCGGAGACGCAGTGCGTCTCGGCGGCGTTGGGCTGAACAGTGCCGGTAAGCTGGTCTTCAGCACCGACATTTCCAAATTTGCCCCGCCATCCGGACCGGTCGATCTGGGGATTCCGACGATCACTTATACCGGTGGCGTCGTCACGGTCACTCTCGCCGGCGTGCCCCCCGGCAGCTACATCCTGCAAATCTCAACCACGCTGGCCGCGCTCAGCTGGGAGGATTTGTTGACGCAGTCGCCGGTGACCGGTGTGCTGACGTATGTGGACAATAATCCGCCGCAGCCGCGGGGATTTTATCGCATCAAAAAAAGCAACTAACGCCTCCGGACCGGCCATGTGGCGCTCCAGCCTTTGTAACAAACCCGTCAGTGACGAAAGTGTCGCCACGCATCAATAGCCAGAGAGGATATGAAAGGATAAGAGGATGGCGGGACTTCATTGAAAAAAGGCCCATGGCGGGAAATCCGCCGCAATACCAACCCAACAGACATCATCCTCAGCATCAAACATGAAAAAGAAACACTACCTACTTTCCGGCCTCTCCGGACTTGCCCTCGCACTGCTTTTCACGGGCAGCGCTCATGCCGTAACCGCAAGCGTCACGGACCTTATTCTCGGTTTCCGTGCCAGCGGCGGCCAGGGCGGCGGGGCCAACCTTGAGGTCAACCTCGGGTCGGCCGCCACCTACGCAGCACTCGCTCCCAATACGAGTTTCGTCGTGACCAACCTCAGCGCTCTTGATCTGGTGAGCACCTACGGCGCCAATTGGGATGCACGCAACGACCTCGCTTTCGGGATCGTGGGAGCGACCGGTGCCAGCATCGTCGGCGGAATCCCGGCGCGCACGATTTGGGCGTCGAATGGCCAGACCATATCCGGGACGACGTCAACGCCATGGGTCCGCGGTTCAGCCTCGGGCCAGCAAAATTCAGCCGGTGCCATCACCACGATGTACAGCGGACCGGCCGGCTCGCTCACTCTCGGCTCCGCCACCCCCAACAGCGCGTTCTCGAGTGTGATTGACAACACCCTCGGCGGAAGTTGGACCGTCCAGGACGACATTACTGTAGGACAGAGCTTTCGCCGGTTCACGCCTACCGTGACCACCGCGCTGGGCAGCATTCCCACCCTTCCGTCGATCTACGACGGAACCAGCGGTTACAAGGTGCTGGATGTCTGGGCACTGCTTCCGGGCACCGGCGATGGCGCCCTTCTCGGATCCTTCGGTCTGAACTCCTCGGGTCAACTCGTCTTCAGCAACAATCCCGGCGTTTTCGCGGCCATTCCTGAGCCCGCTACCACCGCAGCCCTCGCCGGTGCGGCCTGTGCCTTGCTGATGCGCCGCCGCCGCCCGGTCACGGCCTGACATCTTTCCCTCCCAACTCACCAGTCATTCCACCCAACCAACCAATACAGACATCATGAACAAGAAACATCTCGCGCTCCTCGCGCTCGCCGCAGCAGCCTTCACGGGAACTGCCTCAGCCCAAACCGTGGTGCGCCTCACCGGCTCCACCGCATTTCGCGGTGCCACGATGACGGCGATCCGCAACATCCTCGCTCCCGGTTATACCTATGCCTACGCCGGGAA
>JANNVM010001046.1:0-6472 GCA_031414455.1 Verrucomicrobiota bacterium | reverse complement strand
CGTCCTCATCATGAGCGAAGACCACGGCGCCACCGTCAAAGAAGTCCAGCCGCCGAAGAGGTAAGCACCACATTCCTTCATCTCCTCTACTTTTCCACGGATCCATTCTACCATGAAACTCCAACTCGCCCTCCCCGGTCTCCTCGTCGCCCTCCTCGCCACCACCCGCGGTCAGGAAACCAGTTTCCTCGAAAAATTCTCCCTCGCCGCAGATCGCGAGGCGGTTCTGAAGGAACTGATCCCAGGCACCGAGGACTATTACTACTACAACGCACTGCATCTTCAGAACCAGGGGAAGAAGGCGGAACTCGCCGAGTTGCTCAAGGATTGGGAAAATCGCTTCCAGAGTGAAAACCCGCGCCGCCGGGAGATTCAGAACCGGCAGGCGCTCTTTAATTACGCCACAGATCCTGTGGCGAGCCTGGAGTATCTGCGAGGACAGATCAGCGTGGCCTACAATCACACACGCATCACACCCGATGCCCGTCCGGACTTGGCGACGAAGCTCGATCCGGCGCTCATTTCGTGGGATCAGTATCTTGAAGCGGCGCTGACGAACACGGAGTCTCTCGGAAAGCTCACGACCACGGGTCTGGTGAATGCGCTGCGAAACGGCAAGGTGGAACTCGGGACGCCGCGACGCCGGGATTTGCTCAATCGCCTGCATCGCCCGGATTTCCCGAACCTGGTGAAGATCATCAACGATGACCTCGCTACGAAAGAGTCGAACGGCTTTGGCGAGTTCGCCATTCATGGAAAGCTGACGCTGGCCCAGTTGGAGGAGTTGCTGAAACTCCGCCCGGCGCTGCTATTGAATTCAAATTTCGTCACCACATGGGCCGGCAAACTGCGGCCTGCGTTCGGTGAAGATGCCGTGCGCAGCGCGGCGGTGCGCGAAGCGTGGCTGGACAGGCTGGAGGCGTTCACGTCCCGGCTGGCCCCCTCGTTCAACTCGCTCAAAGCGCACGTCCTTTACCACCGCCTCGTCCACGACCATGCGAAGGGCGTCATCAACGAGGCGCGACTGCTTGCTTATCTGCGACTCCCGCGGCCCTTGGGCTACATCCGCCCGGATCTTCGCGACACTGACAAGTTCAAGAAGAACCCCGTGGACTTGAATGCCAACTACGAGCCGCTCTCCGGCTATGGCCCCATCGGCAACGACGAAGGACTCGTGCGTTCGCTGCTCCTGACGCTGCTCGCCAAAGCGGACGATGCCGATAAGTATGCGCCAGAACTCTACGACCAGTGGCTAAACGCAGTGCACGCCGAAGCTAAATTGCTGGCCGGTGCACCGGATGCCGCGAGTTGGGTCTCAAAGTTGTCGCCGGAAGCCTATCAGGCGCTCAAGGATCGCGTGGACCTCGACTTCGATGCGGCAGGGAAGCAGGAGTTCGCTCCGGAGAATGACGTCTCGCTCGATCTCTATGTGAAGAACGTGCCGAAGCTCCTCGTAAAGGTCTATGAGATCAACACAGAGAACGTTCACCGCACCACCGGCGCACAGGTGAATACCGATCTGAATCTCGACGGTCTCACGGCGAATGCTGCGCAATCGCACGACTACGCTGACGCCCCCATTCTGCGGCAGAAGCACACGTTTGCCTTCCCCGAACTCAAAGGAAAACGCGGTGTGTGGATCGTGGAATTCATCGGCGGCGGGAAGAGCAGCCGCGCGCTCATCCGCAAAGGCGGCCTGCGCCATCTGGTGCAGCACACGGCCACCGGCACGGAGATCGACGTGTTCGATGAAGCCATGAAGCCGCTGGAAAAACCCTTCGCGCTGCTCGGCACGCGGCGGTTCGATCCGGACAAGAACGGGAAACTCATCATCCCGTTCAGCACGCAGCCGGGCGAGCAGGATGTGATCCTCGGCGACGGCGCGAACTTTACCACGCTGGAGAGGATCAACATCGCCGGCGAGGCCTATGAATTGAAGGCCGGCTTCCACGTGGCGCGCGAATCGTTGATGTCCGGCGCCACGGCAAAGCTGGCAATCCGCCCGGCGATTCTCCTCAATGGCCGGCCCGTGCCCGCCGCGGTGCTGGAGAAAGTGCGGCTCACCCTGAACTCCATGTCGCTGGACGGCGTGCCGGTCAGCATGGTCTATGAGTTTGGCCAGGTGGATGAAAAGAAAAACCCCGTCGGCCCGCAACTCGCGGACGATGCCGAGTCCGTCGTGGAATTCTCCGTGCCCGAGCGGCTCGCGTCACTGAGCTTTACGCTGGAGGCGGAAGTGAAAAGCCTCTCCACCGGCCAGCCGGTGAAAGTAAGTGCCGGTGATTCGCTCAAGGTGAACGGCATCACGCTCACGGAGCAGACGAGCGACCTGCACCTGACAAGCGCCGAGGGCGGTTACATTCTCGAAGAGCGCGGACGCACCGGTGAATTGCGCGGCGATCGCGAAGTCGTCCTCACCATCCTGCACCGTGACTTTACCGGGGCCAAAGGATTCACGCTGAAGACGGATGCCGCGGGTGCCATTCAGCTTGGCACACTCGATGGCATTGCCAGCTTCACCGCCCGCAGCGCCACTGGCGTGGAACGCACCTTCACTCTGCCGCGCACATGGGCTTCGCTGCCCGCCGCGGTGAATGTGAAAGCCGGCGAGCCCGTGCAGATCGCATGGCGCGGCAATGCGGAGCCGCAGGCCGGCGACGTGAGTGTGCTGGAACTCCGCAACGGCGCGCCCGTTCGGGATGCCGCCAGCGGCGTCACCGTGAAGGGCGGCCTCGTCACCATCACTGGCCTCACACCCGGCGAATACGCCGTGGAACTCGCGCCCACGCTTTCCTCCACCATCGTGCGCGTGGGCGACGGCGACACCGTCAGCGGGCACCTCACCAATGGCACGCTGAGCATGGAGCTTTCCAATCCCGCGCCGCTCGCCGTCACCGGCATGGCCAGGGTCGAAGTTCCAGCGCGCGACAAGGAGCCGAAGAAATCGCTGATCGTCTTCCATGTGGGCAATGCCGGCGTGGACACGCGCGTGCATGTGTTCGCCAGCCGCTTCCTGCCGGCCTTCGATGCCGCCGCCGCGCTGGGCGACGACCACCTGCCGCAACCACTGGCGTGGACCACTTCCTACCGCCCCAGCCTCTATCAAAGCGCCCGCACCATCGGTGAGGAATATCGCTACGTGCTGGAGCGCAAGAACGCGAAGCACTACGCCGGCAATCTTCTCCCGCGCCCCGGTCTCCTGCTCAATCCATGGGCCATCTCCGATACCGCCACCGAAAAGCAGCAGGCCGCCACCGGCGAAGACGCGAAGGCCATGATAGCCGAGAAAGCCGCCGCTGCCGCCGCGCCTGCAACTCCGGGAAAGCCCGAGTCGGCTGCAGTGGCCGCCGGTCCGATGGACCCCGACCTTTCCTTCCTCGCCGGGCCAGGAGCCGTGGCCATCAATCTCAAGCCCGACAAGGACGGCAACGTGGCCATTGATGCCGCCTCGCTCGGTGATCGTCAGTTCATTCGCGTGCTCGCGGCGGACAGCGACAGCGCCACCGCCCGGGATTTCACCCTGCCGGCGCAAAAGCTCACGCTCCGCGACCTCCGGCTCGCCGACGGTCTCGACCCGGCGCAGCACTACAGCCGCCAGAATCGCATCAGCCTTCTGGAGAAGGGCGTGGACTTCAAATTCGAGGACGCCCTCACCGCGCAGTGGCAGAGCATCAGTCACCTCGGCGCGGCGCATTCGCTGCTCTCCACCATCAGCGGCAATGCCACTCTCGCGGAGTTCTCATGGCTGCTCACATGGCCGGAGTTAAAAAAGCTGCCCGGCAAAGCGGAGGAGATGTATTCCAAATACGCCTGCCACGAATTGAACTTCTTCCTCTCGCGCCACGATGCCGACTTCTTCAAAGCCGTCGTCCAGCCCTACCTCGCCAATAAGCGCGACAAGACCTTCATGGATCACTACCTGCTCGGCGCGGACATGTCAGGCTATCTCCGCCCGTGGCAATACAGCCGGCTCAATACGGTGGAGCGCATTCTGCTCTCCCGCCGCATCAGGACCGAGCCGCCAGTCGTGCAGCGCCACCTCAAGGACTGGCTCGACACGCTGCCACAGAATCCCCAGCGCGATGCCTTCCTCTTTGAAACCGCGCTCAACGGCCGGGCGCTGCTGCCGACTACCAGCTTTGCAATCGGGGGCGTTGCCTTGGAGAATATGCCAACCACCGGTGCATTGTTCTCAAACGTAAGGGATGACGGCCTCACCTGGGAAAAGCGTTCGGGTGGATTCAAAGGAGAAATGGAAGGCGATAAAAAAGAGGCCCTCTTTTTCGGTGACGCTAACGGCCTCGCTGCCGCAACGAGCGGGCCCGCCCCTGCCGACCCTGCATCCGCCGAACGCGCCGTCCGTCTGAACCGCTCTGAAGCTTTAGGTGTGGAACTCTCCAACCAACTCATGGAGGAAGGCGAAGTCGACAAGCTCGCCGATCTCCAGGATGCCGACGGAAGCACAGGGGGCGCCGATTTGGCCGTAGAGTTCAAATTCAAAGAGGCCCGCGGTGGCCGCGGCCTCAACAGCGAAAGAGCGAAAGAAATTGCAGCCTACCGCGTCCAGGCCGGGAAGGACAGGCAGCGCCTTTTCCGCCAGACGGAGCAGACGAAGGAGTGGGCGGAGAACAACTACTACCAGCTGCTCATCGCCCAGCAGAATGCCGGCCTCGTCGCGCCGAACCGCTTTTGGCAGGACTATGCGCTCTGGGATGGCATAAAGCCCTTCGTTTCACCTAACATCGCCGAGACCGCCGGCAGTTTCACGGAGATGATGCTCGCCCTCGCCGCGCTCGATCTGCCGTTCACACCGGAAAAAGGCAAAGTGGAGAAGAAGGACAACACCGTCACCCTGACACCCGCGGGCAAAGGCATTCTCTTCCACCAGGAAATCCGCGCCGCCGAGCCTGACAAGGAAGGCACGCAGCTTCTCGTCAGCCAGAACTTCTACCGTCAGGGCGACCGTTACATCGAGCAGGCCGGCGAGAAGACGGACAAGTTCGTTACCGGCGAATTCCTCACCGGCGTCGTCTATGGCTGCCAGGTCGTGGTCACCAATCCCTCGTCCTCGCGCCAGAAGCTGGACCTGCTTTTCCAAATCCCGCAGGGTGCGATGCCCGTGCTCGCCACCCAGGCCACGAAGAGCCTGCCCGTCGTGCTGGAACCCTATCACACCGGCACCTACGACTTCACGTTCTACTTCCCCGCCGCCGGGAAGTTCCCGCACTTCCCCGTGCATCTCAGCCGCAACTTCAAAACCGCCGCCAGCGCCGCCGCGTTCACCTTCAATGTCGTGCCCAAAGCCACGCAGGCCGACAAGGCCTCATGGGAATACGTTAGCCAGAACAGCGGGCCTGCGGAGGTATTGAGCTTCCTTGAGCAGAACAATCTCTTCACACTCAACCTCGACCTCATGGCATGGCGCATGAAGGACGCGGACTTCGCCAAGCAGGCCCTCACGCTCCTGCGCACCCGCCACATCTGGCATCCCACCACATGGAGCTACGCGCTCCTGCACAACATCCCGGAAGGCGTCACCGACTTCCTCATGCACAGCGACGGCTTCCTCGCGCAGTGCGGCGCAACCATTGACTGCCCGCTCATCAAACACGACCCCGTGGAGCGCCGCATCTATCAGCACCTCGAATACAGCCCGCTCATCAATGCCCGCGCGCACCAGCTCGGCGCGCGGCGCACCATTCTGAATGACAAACTCCGCGGACAATTCGGCGCGCTGATGAAGATCCTCAGCTACCGCCCGGCATTGGATAACGAAGACCAACTTTCCAGCGTCTATTACCTCGCGCTCCAGGACCGCATCGAGGAAGCTATCGCCCGCTTTGCCCAAGTGGACGCCGCCAAAGTCGCCGAGCGCCTGCAATACGACTACCTCCATGCGTGGCTCGCACTGTGTCAGGCCGACGTCGCCACCGCCCGCCGCATCGCCACCGCCCACGCCGCGCATCCCGTGGACAAGTGGAAGCAGAAGTTCACCGAACTCGCCTCACAGCTAGACGAGATCGAAGGCAAAGCCCCCGCCAAAGCCCCCGAAGACGACCGCGACGGCACCCAGGACCGCCTCGCTGCCAAGGAACCCGCGATGAACGTGAAGATAGAAAACAAGACCGTCACGCTCAACTACCGCAACCTCACCGAAGTCACCGTGAACTACTATCCGATGGACCTCGAGTTCCTCTTCAGCGCGAATCCGTTCGTCACCCAGGACACCAGCCGCTTCCGCATGATCCGCCCCAACAAGAGCGGGAAAGTCATGCTCCCCGCCGGTGAGAACCACGTCTTCGCCCTGCCGAAGGAATACCAGAGCGCCAATGTGCTCGTCGAAATCACCGGCGGCGGGCTAACCAAAGCCGAAGCCGCCTACGCCAACGAACTGGACGTCCAGGTCAGCGAAGGCTTCGGCCGCCTCCAGGTCACGCACGCCGGCGACAAGAAACCGCTGAGCAAAGTCTAT
>JANNVM010001045.1:0-2818 GCA_031414455.1 Verrucomicrobiota bacterium | reverse complement strand
CAGTTGCGCCTTCTTCAATCCATAGCTGACCGGCTGCCCCCGCAGCTATCGTTAGTTTAATAGTCAAATGGGACATTCTTGAACGAAATCAGTAAGTCGGGAGCAGTGCAATGACCTGCCAGTTACAACCAAAATCAAATGTGGGACAGCGGCTGTAATGGCCTATTCTGCGACAGCCTTGCTTGCACTGGCGTCGCAATGCGCACCAAGCGTTGCACCCGAAACGGTGCTGGCAATCATTCAAACCGAAAGCAGCGGCGAGCAATTCGTCCTCAATGTCAACGGCGGGAGGCAGCCCGCACGCCAAAGCAACGCCGTCGATGCCGCTGCAACTGCGCGCCGCTATGTGGCGGCAGGATATTCCGTCGATCTGGGGCTTGGTCAAATCAACTCGCGCAACATGCGGTGGCTCGGCCTGACGTGGGAAACGGTGTTCGACCCCTGCACCAACGTCGCGGCTTTGGCCCGCGTCCTCACCACGAACTACAATTCGGTGAAAGCCGGACGCGATCCGCAAACCGCCCTTCGGGTCGCACTCTCGATGTATAACACGGGAAGCCAGACGCGCGGATTTCGGAATGGTTATGTTGCCAAGGTCGTCGGCAATGCGGGCGTCGCTGACACGGGCGTGTCATACGCCACGAGCCTTCCAGCCGTTGCGTATGCTGCACCGGAAAGCGGCGACTTACGCCAGCGGTTGACCTCTGAAAACGAGGCACCCGCGACGCCTATACTGCAAGCCCGCCCCGCACCGCCGCCGAAATGGAATGTCTTCGAGCGCGCCGCATACGAACGGGAGACGCAAATCCTCGCTGAAAACGAAAGGGGCAGCATATGAAAGTCATCCTCAGGGTCGGGCGCGGTGTCGGAAATTGGCGCGCAAACATTGCTGCCAAATTCGGTGCCATGCCCAAAGCGCGGCAAAGCGCAATATTGTGGGGCGTAGCTTTGGCTGCGGCGACTGTCATTTCGTTAGCGATCCCAGATCCTGCCTACGCGCAGAATCTGGAGAGTTTCGCGAGCAAGGTGCGCGGCCTGCTATCATCCACGCTGCTGCGCACGCTCGCGGTGATCGCCGTCATCGTCACGGGCTTGCTCTGGTTTACAGGTCGCGCTTCGACAGCGGTGCTGGTCACGGTGATCATCGGAATCGCCATTGTCTTCTCGGCGGACTCAATCGTCGGCATCATCGCAGGATAATGCGGTGCAGGACGACACCGAAATCCTGACCAAGAACACACTGTTTCTCGCAGTGACGCGCCCCGCGTTGTGGGCGGGCATTCCGATCGAAGCTGCGGTGCTATTGCTGATCTCAAGCGCGTCGGTGCTGATATGGAGCAACAGCCCGGTCTATGCGGCGCTGGTCGTTGCCTTCGGCTATTCGATCTCGCGGCTGATCGTCCGCCACGATGTAAACGCCTTCCGCCTGCTGTTCCTGTGGGGCCGCACCAAAGCTGGTAATCGTAATAGGTCGTTCTGGGGCGGAAGTAGCTATTCGCCGCTGCCGCTTTTAGGCCTTCGGCGCAAAGGCTTTGGCCGTCATGGCTAGGCTGCTCGCCTCGACCAACGGGGTGCCATTAAAGGTGGCCCAGCGAGAGGGCGACCCAGCCAAATTCCTGCCATACTCACGGCATTTGAATGAGGACATGGTTGCCCTCGATTCCGGCGATATCATGCTAACTTTCGAGTTGCAGGGCCGCGCGTTCGAGACCGCCGATGTGCGCGACCTCAACGACTGGCATACCAAGCTCAACGGGTTGCTGCGCAACCTTCACGACGAACGGCTGTCGATCTGGACGCATCTAATCAGGATGCGGGTCGATCAATATCCAGGCGGCACGTTCAAATCCGGTTTTGCCGCCGATCTCGACCGCGCCTATTTCGGGCGAATCAACCGGGAGCGGATGTTCATCAACCGCTTCTTCGTCACTTTGGTAATTCGCCCAGGCGCCACGGGCGGCGACAAGATCATCCAGTTGTTCAAACGTCGCGTTTCCAAAGAGGCGCGGCAAGGGCCGATGATCGACGAGTCCCTTATCGAGCTGCTCGACGACAAGGCCCGCGATTTCGAGAAGTTGATGGCCCGCTGTGAACCTCGCCGCTGCGCGATATACGAGTATCGCGGCCTGATGTTTTCAGAGACGATGGAAGTGGCGGACATGGTAATGACCGGTCGCCATCGCCGCGTCCCCGTTGTGCGCGGGCATCTCGGCGGTGCGCTCTACCGCTCGCGCACCATCTTTGGCGCAGAAACCATCGAAGTGCGAGATGCCGATGCTTCGGCATTCGGCGGGATTTTCGGTATCCGCGAATATCCCGCCCAAACCACGCCGCGCCAATTCGAGGCTTTGCTATCGGTCGATTTCGGGTTCGTGCTGACGCAGAGTTTCACATTCCTCGGGCGGGCTGCTGCGACTGAAAAATTCCGGCTGCGCATGACCCAGATGGAAAATGCGGGCGACCGCGCGGTCAGTCAGGCCGATGCGCTGATCGACGCAGGCGACGATCTCATGTCGAACCGCTTTGTACTGGGCGATCATCATTTCACGCTCGCGGTTTATGCCGACAGCGTGAAGGGTTTGCGCGATCATATGTCGGTCGCACGCGCGGCCCTCGCCGACACTGGCATGGTGGCAGCACGCGAAGGCGCGGCGCTTGAAGCGGCTTATTGGTCGCAGCTCGTCGGCAATTTCGCATGGCGGGCGCGCCCGGCACCGATCACCTCGCTCAACTTCGCGGCCTTTTCGCCGTTCCACACCTTCCCGGCTGGGAGTGCCACTGGCAATCATTGGGGCGATGCGGTCGCACTCCTGAAAAC
>JANNVM010001044.1:0-6409 GCA_031414455.1 Verrucomicrobiota bacterium | reverse complement strand
CTGCAGTTTTCGTCTGTATCCATCCAACGAGCGCGCCGCGGGCCGTGTCCTTCTGCATCCGCTCACCGGCGCCAAGCTCCATCACGCGGTCGAGGATGTTCCAGGCGGCAGCGTGCGTGAGTCGCTTCTGGCCGGCATTGTTCGCGGCTTCCTCCATGTGGACCGCTTGAGCCATCGCATCCTTGCGGATCGTCATTTTCGTTTTCCGCTTCACGAGCACCTTCCGCCCCGTTTGGTCCGGGGCATAGAATGATGCGTGCCAGAAAGGCGATTCCTTCCCGCGGGCGTTTTTGGGTTTGAAGACTCCGGCCATGTGCAAAAGATCAAAGCACAGCCCTGTTGGAATGAAAGATGGAATGTTGCCCTATGTTTTCAATGTTTGCCCATGTTCATTGTGAACGCTTTACGGGCGCAAAAGGGGGCAAATAGGATACGTCAGTTCGATTCTGATCACCCGCTCCACGGCGTCGTCATGGCCGGGTTCAATTGTTTTCAGTGGAGGCGCGATGTGCCCCCTGTGCCCCAAAGGGGATCGCTGATTTTGGATGAGCCGCAGGCTCCAGGCGGCGGATCCGCTTTGGACTGCGGAGACTTGTCTCCGCTTTAGTGTCAGGGGACTTGTCCCGGGGGGGCGCGTGAGGCGCGGAAGAGAGAGAGCGCCATCAGGAAACGCCGCCGCCGCGTCTGGAGTGCGCCCCCCTGCTCCGCCCCACGGCGACAAGTCGCACCCCCGCGATCAGGACTCGTCGCCGCAGTCCAAGGCGCCTGCGGCGCAGCAGATGGGCTCATTTCTTTTCCCTGCGGGCCATGCCGTCAGGCTGGCCGTGTGTGTATCGGACGCGTGATGGCTTGGGTTTCGGGCCAACACGGGCAGGCTCCCGCCATGCCCGCGCTACATGACAATACAACAGTTTGACCGGGAAAAGTGTCCTCCACTTCCTGCCTCCGCCCCGCGATTTCTGCATTTCGTAAGGAAAACCGACAAACAGGGCCTGGGAATTTCCCTAAATAGTGCCTGTAATCCCGAAAATTTGACTTTGTGCGTAACGAACACCTGAAAAAGTGTATTACTTAATAGGAAACGGCCCCCCCACTCATTTCTAAAACACAAGTCACCGGTGCGAGCACAATATGCAACTCTCTCGGGCATAATGGATCAATTTGAGAAAATCTTTGGCGCTAACGCGAATATTCTCAAAAACAATTTGCATATTCACAATAATTTCGCTATTTTATGAAATGAACTGCCTCAATGGCAATTTCTATACTTACTGAGAATTTCCGCAGCCGCGGAATTTTCCAGAAAATTAAAAATATTTCTTTCCAGTTCCTGAAACTATGGCACCTTCAATAAATCACAAACGATCGACCTACCGAGGCCTGACCAAGGGCGGCAGCTTACCCCGGTTTGGACTCCGCCCCTCTTACGCTGTGAGGGGTAACGCGGTCGATTCGACAAGCGGGCGGACTCCGCTGGATCCCGATGGCTCTGAAACGACAAAGGAATTGCCGATCCCCGGGTGGAAGAGGGCGCTGGATATCACGTGTGTGGTGCTTACTCTCCCGGTCTGGTTGCCCTTGATGATCCTCATTTCCGCCTGGATTAAAGCGTTCTCCACAGGTCCCCTGATCTTTAAGCAGTCGCGCATCGGATTGGGTACTAAGCCATTCACCATCCTGAAATTCAGGACGATGAAGGTGGGTTCCGAAACCCGGACCCACGAGAAACATTTCAAAGCGCTGGTCCAAAGCGGAATCCCGATGACCAAACTGGACACTTTCAAAGACAGCAGAGTCATCACAGGAGGAAGGCTGCTCCGGGCGACCGGGCTGGATGAGTTGCCCCAGTTGTTTAACGTCCTGCGCGGGGAAATGAGTCTCGTCGGTCCCCGCCCCTGCACTCCGAGTGAACTGGAACATTATAGCGATTCCCAAAAATCCCGCTTCGACGTGCTTCCGGGGATCACGGGATATTGGCAGGTGAAGGGGAAAAACGCGACCACCTTCAACCAAATGGTCGAGATGGATGTTCATTACGGACGGCGGATGTCGCTTTTCATGGATCTTGCGATCCTGATTGTGACGATTCCGGCCTTGGTGAGTCAGGCTCTGGAATCCCGGCGGAAAGCCGCCCGCCATGAGACCGTCCGCGTGCCAATCAGCTCGGACACGGTTCGACTTGGTTAGAATACTGAAATTTACATGAGTAAAAATATAAATGTTGGCGTCGTCGGATGCGGCTATTGGGGCCCCAATCTGGTTAGAAACTTCCGGAGTCTGCAGGACTGTTCGCTCAAGGCCATGTGTGACCTGAGCGAAGACCGCCTCCGGCACCTGAAATCCCTCTACCCCGAAGTCCAGGGAATAACCGATTACCAGCGAATGCTGGAGGAGATCGAACTGGATGCCGTCGTCATCGCCGCTCCCGTGAGATTCCATTTCCCTCTGGCCAAGGCCAGCCTGCTCGCCGGGAAGCACACCCTCATTGAGAAGCCGATGGCCGCGTCGGTCGCTGAATGTGAGGAATTGGTCGAAATTGCTGAGCGGATGGGACTCGTCCTGATGGTCGGACACACGTTCCTCTATTCGGCCCCGGTCAAGAAGATCGTGGAAATCGTGCGCCGCGGAGACATTGGTGAAATTCGCTCCATCAACGCCCGGCGGCTGAACCTCGGGCTTTTCCAAAAAGATATCAATGTGGCATGGGATCTTGCGCCGCACGACCTTTCCATTGTGCTCCATGTTCTCGGCGAATCACCGCACACCGTGAACTGTCAGGGGAATGCTCACGTGACTCCCGGCATTGAGGATGTCACCAATATTTCCCTGTCCTTTCCGAACAATCGTTTTGCCACCATCCAGAGCAGTTGGCTGGAGCCGCGGAAGGTCCGGGAGATGACCATCGTGGGATCGCGCCGCATGATTGTTTACGACGATCTTCAGTCGCAGCAGGCGATCCGCGTTTATGATGTTAGGGTGGATCGCCCCCCGCACTACGATACGTTTGCGGAGTTCCAGTATGCCTATCATTACGGAGACAGCTACATCCCTTACGTTCGTCTCGAGGAACCCCTCAAGGCGGAGTGCCAGCACTTCCTCGATTGTATCCGGGACGGAACCACTCCGTTGACCGACGGTCGTGCCGGCCTGGAAGTGGTGCGCATCCTGGAGGCTTCGACGGCATCCCTCCGCAACAACGGAGGAGCGGTTTCTCTGGTGACGGGCTCCGCGGTGCATGGAAAAACTGTCCGGCCCGGGCCGGTGAAACTGGAAGCCGAAGCTGCCGTCGCATGAGTGCCGATCCTTCCAATGGCGTGAGAATTGCGCCGGACGTGAAACTGGGGCGGGATGTTAAGATCCACGCCTTCGTCAATCTCTATGGCTGTGAGATTGGTGACGAGACCCGCATCGGCACCTTTGTCGAAATTCAAAAAGGGGCGACGATTGGTAGCCGGTGCAAAATCAGCAGCCATACGTTTATTTGTGAGGGAGTGACCATCGAATCCGGCGTCTTTGTGGGTCACGGCGTAACCTTTATCAACGACCGTTATCCCCGGGCGGTGAATGCGGACGGCACGCCGCAAAGTGAAGCGGACTGGGCTTGCCAGGCCACGGTGGTGAAGGCGGGGGCCTCTATTGGTTCCGGGTCCACCCTGCTGGGCGGCATCACCATTGGAGAAAATGCCCTCGTCGGCGCCGGAAGCGTCGTCACTAAAGATGTCCCTGCCGGTGCCACCGTCGCCGGTAATCCTGCCAAAGTAATCAAACCATCCGACAAACAAATACCATGCAAATGAGAGTCCCGTTCCTCGACCTGAATGCTCACCACGCGCCGTTGATGGGCGAATTTGAAGCGGCAATCCGTAACGTCATTACGTCCGGAGCCTTTGCCGGCGGCCCCTATGTCGCCGGTTTTGAAGAGGACTTCGCCGCCTATTGTCAGTGTGAGCATGCCATTGGGGTTGGCAGCGGTACGGAAGCTCTCTGGCTCGCGTTGCTGGCCCTGGGAGTGGGTCCCGGGGATGAAGTAATCACCGTCCCCAGCACGTTTATGGCCACCGCCGAGGCCATCACTTATTGTGGTGCCCGTCCGGTGTTCGTGGACGTGGATGAGCGGACCTGCACGATGGATCCCGCTCTTTTGGAAGCGGCCATCACAAAGAAAACGAAAGCCATCATCCCGGTGCATCTTTTAGGTCAGACCGCTGACATGGACCCGATCATCGCGATCGCCCGGAAACACGGACTCGCCGTTATTGAGGATTCCTGTCAGGCGCACGGCGCGGATTACAAGGGACGGCGGGCGGGATCGCTCGCCGATGCCGGCTGTTTCAGTTTTTATCCGGGAAAGAACCTCGGAGCTTTTGGGGAGGCGGGTGCCGTCGTGACCAACAACGATGAGCTGGCTGAAAAAATGCGAATCCTCCGCGACCACGGACAAGTCCGGAAGTATCATCACTCCATGGTGGGCTGGAATTGCCGGATGGACGGCATTCAGGGGGCGGTCCTCCGCATCAAACTGCGGCATCTCGAGCGGGCCAATGATGCCCGACGGGCGCATGCCGCCGCCTACAATGAACTGCTGGCGAACATTCCTGAAATCACTCTCCCTACCGAGGCCCCGTTTGCCCGTCACGTCTATCATGTGTATGCCATTCGCACCGCCGACCGGGATGAACTGATGAAGGCCCTCGGTGCCGCTGGAATCGGCTGCGGCATTCACTATCCGGTGCCGGTCCACCTCCAGGAGGCCTATCAGAGTCTTGGGTACACGACCGGATCCTTCCCCGTCGCAGAGCGCATGGCCTTGGAATTTGTCTCTCTGCCCATGTATCCCGAACTGACCCGCAGTCAGATTGAACTGGTAGCGCAGTGCGTCAAAGAATCCGTCAGCGCCGCCGTTCCGGCCTGAATTAATGATGCGACCCGGCCAGCCATGCCACTTCTGCACGCCACCCCCGAACGCCACCGGCAGTCCCGGACTGCCGCCGTGGAAATGCGTGGCGTAAATCCCCTGACGGGTCCGGAATGGGACCGGTTGGCCGGTTCCCATCCTGGGACCACGGTATTTCACACCTCTGCATGGGCCAAAGTCCTTGCCCGCACCTACGGCCACCGGCCGTGTTTTTTCGCGCACTACGCGGCGGATCGGCTCGCGGCCCTCGTGCCGGTCATGGAAGTGCGGAGTGCCATCACCGGACGCCGTGGCGTCTGTCTTCCGTTTTCGGATGCCTGCGCCCCGCTTTGTTTTGGAGAATCCGGCACCGGTCCAGTAGTTGAAACCCTCCAATCCCTCGCGTTGGAGCGCGGTTGGAAACACTGCGAAATCCGCGGTGGGGAGAAGCCGGACCCGTCCGCCTCTCCCTCCGTCGTTTTTCATGCCCATGCGCTGAGCCTGCGGGGTGGGGCAGAGAAACTGTTCGCAGGATTTGATCCATCAGTTCGCCGCGCCATTCGCAAGGCGGAACGCAGCGGTCTCACCGTTGAAATCCGGTCCGACAGCGGGTCGGTTTCAGACTACTACCGCCTTCACATCCGGACGAGGCGGCGGCACGGCCTCCCGCCTCAGCCGTTCTCATTTTTCCGCCATATTTACGAAGAGATCATTGCCAACGGGCTCGGATCGATTGTCCTTGCTTCATCCCGCGGCACCCCGGTTGCGGGGGCCGTCTTCTTTCACTCCGGAAAACGCGCCCTCTACAAATTCGGAGCCTGTGATGAACGCTGCCAGGATCTGCGCGCCAACAATCTCGTGATGTGGGCCGGCATCAGAGAATTGTCCTCCGCCGGATACGACACTCTTGATTTCGGACGCACCTCCCTTCATCAGGACGGCCTGCGCGCCTATAAACTCGGTTGGGGAACGGTGGAAACCACTCTAAATTACTTCAAATTGAACGCACGGGACGGAACCTGGATCACAGGCAGCGACCGCGCCTCCGGCAAGCACAACGCCCTTTTCTCCCGACTTCCTCTCAGCCTCAACCGGCTCCTCGGCAGTGTGATTTATCCTCATCTCGATTAGTCTCCTTTCCCCCTCCTTCCTATGGCCTTAACTTCCGCCAAACCCCCGTCCGCCTCGTCGGCATTCAGTCTCGGAGCGATCCTGTTTGTGCTCTTTAAGCACAAATGGAAAATCGTGCTCGCCACGCTTCTCGCTCTCGGCGGTGCCGCTGCCTACTACTTCCGCAGCGCCCCCGTTTACGTGTCCCAGTCAACGATCCTTGTCAGCTACGTCCTTGATCGCGATCCCCTCGATCAGGTGGAAACCACCTCTGCGGTCTCCGCCTCATCAAAGGGAGGAGATGCCGTGATGCAGGCCGAGATTGCGATGCTGACCAGTTGGGATGTGGCGCAAATGGTCGCGAGGGAAATCGGGCCCGAGCGCCTCGCGAGTGCCGGGGTTTCC
>JANNVM010001043.1:0-3598 GCA_031414455.1 Verrucomicrobiota bacterium | reverse complement strand
CGTCATCATTTGCCGCAGTATGATCGTCGGCAAGCCGCTCGCTCTGTTGCTCATGGCCAAAGGCAAAGGCGGCAACGCCACCGTCACTGTGGCTCACAGTCGCAGCCGCAACCTGCCCGCCATTTGCCGCCGCGCGGACATTCTGATCGCGGCCATCGGCAGGCCGGGATTCGTCACTGCGGATTTTGTTAAAGAAGGTGCGGTCGTTATTGATGTGGGTATCAACCGCGTCGCCGACCCAGCCGCCAAAAACGGTTACCGGCTCGCGGGAGACGTGGATTTCGCCACGGTAGCGCCGCGTTGCTCGTTCATCACCCCCGTCCCCGGCGGCGTCGGTCCCATGACCATCGCCATGCTCATCTCGAACACCATCAAGGCAGCGCGGCAACTATGGGCCTGAGGCAGCAATTCCGGGCTCCCGCGAAGCTCCGGGCATGGGCCAGTCAGGCTTCCAGCCGTTTGGTGGCCGAGCGGTCGGGCAGCGGTTCCTTTTCGCGCTCGCTGTCGCTGCGGCGGTCGCTGAGGAGTTGGGAAAGCCGCTCGCGGAAGACCGCGGGCGTGAGGGCCTGATAGAGGTCACCTTCGGCACAGATCGAGATTTGGCCGGTCTCTTCGGAGACGACGACAGCAATGGCGTCGGTCTGCTCGGTGATGCCCATGGCGGCCCGGTGGCGCAGACCGATGCTGCGGTCTGAAAGTTCGCGCTGGCTGACCGGGAAGACGCAGCCCGCTCCCTGGATGCGTCCGTTGCGCAGCACCATGCCGCCGTCATGCAGTGCTGTCTTCGGATGGAAGATGGTGAGGACGAGTTCCGGGGTGAAATTGGAATCCAGTTCCACGCCGGTTTCCACGAACTGATCGAGGTCCATGCCGCGCTCGAACGCGAACAGCGCGCCAAAGCGTTTGGCTGAAAGCTGCTGCACCGCCTCTTCCATGAGGTCGAGCAGTTCCGCGCTGGCGCGGCGCGTGGCGAACAGCCGGTGACTTCCGAGGCTGATGAAGGCCCGGCGCACTTCGGGCTGGAAGATCACCACCAGCATGAGTCCGCAGAAGAGCGCAAAGCTGCGGATGAGTTCCATGCCCAGCAGGTGGGAAACGATGAACAGCGCAACAACAGTGGCGGCGATGACAGCCAGCAGACGCGAACCGCTGGCGTTGCGGAGGTAGAGCCATGACACCACGCCTGCTCCGGCCATGAGGAGCACCTCAAGGACCGGCCGCCAGTTTGCTGTCAGGAAGTCGCCCATCTGTTTGAAGGCTAAAAATACGGCACTTGTCGCGCCCCGCCACTAATAGATGCGTGCGCCACGAAGATTTTTGCCGGCCAAAATTGCGGGAAATCGCGGAATGACGAATGCCCTCCGCGCCGGTGCCCGGAATTCGTCATTGGTCATTCGTTATTTGGATTTCCTCCCGCGCCAGCGCCCGCCACGCCCCCGGCTCCAGTGCTCCGAGTTCCACCGCGCCTACCCTCGTACGGTGCAGTGCGGTCACGGTGCATCCCATGCTGGCAAACATGCGGCGGACCTGGTGATACTTGCCTTCGCGGATGTGCAGCCGGGCTGTGCGCAGGCCGGTGATTTCAAGATCCGCGGGCAGACAGGGCCGGCTTTCGCCGTGCAGCACGAGCGTGCCGGCCGCAAAACAGGCGGCCAGCCCGTCGGGCAGATCGCGGTCCACGGTGGCTTCGTAGGATTTCACGACGTCGTGTTTCGGCGAAGTGAGGCGATGCACGAGGTCTCCGTCGTCTGTCAGAATAATGAGGCCGCTGGTCTCTTTGTCGAGCCGGCCGACGGTAACCGGTGCCGGCTGGCGGCGCATCCATGCGGGCGGCAGCAGGTCGTAGATGAGCGGTCCTTCCGCCGGATTGTGCGAGCAGGTGCAGCCGGCAGGTTTGTGAAAGGCGACGAGCAGGCCGGACGGAAACTCCACCGGCTTTCCGTCCACCCGCACCGCGGCGGGATCGAGACGCTGTTCCGGCTTCGTTAGCGGCGTGCCGTCCAGGGTGACCCGCCCTGCTTTTGCCCACGACTGTGCCTCGCGCCGCGAACAGTAGCCGAAGCGGGAGAGGAGTTGATCGAGACGGAGCATGGCTGGCATGGTGGTCCCATGACACGGAAAATTCCGTGTGTCATCCGCCGCAAGGCTGGTTATCTGGATGATGCTTCTCTACCGGATAACAAACCAATTGATCGCCGTCGAAGGCAGTCGCGCCGTGCGGCTGACCGGCACCGGCATGGACGATGTCTTCATGGCGAATGATCCCGCGGCACTGCTTCGCGTGGCGATGGCGAACGGTGAAACCGTTCCGCTGCCTGATGGTGCCGGGTCGTTTCAGCCGCCGCTCGGATCGCAGGAAGTGTGGGCCGCGGGCGTGACTTACTTTCGCAGCCGCGTGGCGCGGATGGACGAATCCAAAGAGGCGGGAGCATCCGTCTTTTACGACATGGTCTATGACGCGGCGCGCCCGGAACTGTTTTTCAAAGCGACAGCCCCGCGCGTCCGCGGGCATCTTGATGGTGTGCGCATCCGCGATGATGCGGCGTGGAGCGTTCCGGAGCCGGAATTGACGCTGGCGATTAATGCCGCGGGGCGTGTCTTCGGATTCACCGTCGGCAATGATATGAGTTCCCGTGACATCGAAGGCGAGAATCCGCTCTATCTGCCGCAGGCGAAAGTATATCGTGGCTCGTGTTCGCTCGGGCCGTGTCTGCTCATCGCCGACACGCTGCCGGCGGAGACGGGAATCCACCTCACGATCACGCGCGGCGGTGCGACCGAGGTCGAAGGCAGCACGGCCGTGTCGCAGTTGAAGCGCGGCTTCGAAGAACTCGCCGGCTGGCTTTTCCGCGATAACGAGTTTCCCTGCGGCTGCCTGCTGCTCACCGGCACCGGCCTCGTTCCGCCGGGAAAGTGGACGCTGGAACACGGCGACGTCATCAGCATCCGCATTGATGGCATCGGCACCCTGACGAATATCGTGGAGGCCAAAGGGACGGCGCGGCCTCACGTGCGTAATGAAGCGTAATGGTGCTAACGCCCCGCCCCGCATGGCTGGAAGCCGGATGTCATTCGCTCAAGCCCCATTGGCTATACCAGCAGTTGGGGGATGACTTTCCCTTCCACGTTCGTAAGGCGGCGCTGGATGCCGTTGTGCTCGAAACTGAGCTTTTCGAAGTCGAGGCCGAGGAGCTGGAGGATGGTGGCGTTAAAGTGATAGAGAGGATGCACGTCTTCGATGGCTTTCTGGCCGAGGTCATCGGTGACCCCGTGGCTGACGCCGGGCTTCACGCCGGCGCCGGTGAGCCAGCAGGTGAAGCCATCGGGATTGTGGTCGCGGCCTTTGCTGCCTTTTTGGAAGAACGGCATGCGGCCAAACTCGGTACACCAGACGACGAGAGTGTCCTGCAGCAGGCCGCGCTGTTTGAGATCGCGAATGAGGGCCGCGGCGGGTTGATCGAGGATTTCGGCGTGGACATCGTATTGCTCCTTGAGGGCGTTATGGCCGTCCCAGTTGAGCTTGCCGCCGCTGGCATAGGCTCCGTTGAAGAGTTGCACGAAGCGCACGCCCTTTTCGATGAGGCGGCGCGCGAGGATG
>JANNVM010001042.1:0-1728 GCA_031414455.1 Verrucomicrobiota bacterium | reverse complement strand
GCGCCGCGGAGGTTGGCGGGTTGTTCAAAGCAGCGGTGACCCGTGCGGGATCCGCACCGCAGAGCACGCCCCAGCCACTTTGCACAATCTCCACCCATTCCGTTTCATCGCGCAGGATAATACACGGGCGGTTCGCCCAGTAGGCTTCCTTTTGCAGGCCGCCGGAATCCGTCGCCACCATGCGGCAGCCTTCGAGCAGCGCCGCCATATCAAAGTAACCCACCGGGGCAATGCCACGCACGTTCGCCGGCAGGGACATGCCCAGCTTCGCCATCACGTTGCGCGTGCGTGCATGGACCGGGAAAATCGCGCGGCCACCCCAGCGGCGGAGTCCTTCAAACAAACCCGCCAGCCTGACCGGATCGTCGGTGTTCTCCGCACGGAGGGCCGTCATCAGGGCAAAACCCTCCGCGCGCTCCTCCGGGGTGGTCAGCCGTTCCAGCCGGTCGGTCTGCCCGCGGCTGGCCGCCATCGCCTGCGCCAGTGCATCAGCCATAACATCTCCGGCCAGATGCACGCCGCGGGTGATGCCTTCGTTTTTCAAGTTCGTCACACCCTCCTCACTGGAACAGAAGAGCAGGTCGGAAAGGTGATCCGTGCAGATGCGGTTCAATTCCTCCGGCATCCGGCGATTGAAGCTGCGCAGTCCGGCTTCCACATGGACCACGGGGATGTGCAGCTTCGCCGCAGCCAGCGCGCCGGCCATCGTGGAGTTGGTATCGCCATAGACCATGACGGCACCGGGTTTCTCTGAAATCATCAGCTTCTCAAGGCCTTCAAGCATCGCTCCGGTCATGGCGCCGTGGGTGCCGCCGTGGATGCCAAGGTGATGCGAAGGCGCCGGAATCCCAAGCTCTTCAAAGAAGACCGTGGACATCTCCGGGTCGTGATGCTGGCCGGTGTGGACGAGAATCTCCTGCACGCCGCGCTCCCGCACCGCGCGGCATACCGGTGCAGCTTTGATGAACTGCGGACGCACTCCAATGACGGTGAATAATTTCATTTCTGTGCGTCACGGGCAAAGGTTTTCCGCTCCGGCTTCAGGAACCGGCGCACCAGTCCTTTCAGGGGTTTCAGTACCGGCCACTTCGGCGCGGAGAACAGCTTTGCATGATTCGGATAGTCCCACATCAGCTTGTGCGGAAGTTTCATGATGTCATCGAATTCAGTGCGGCTGAGGCCGAGTTTCTTGCAGACGTATTCTGTGTCCGGCTCCACTTCGTCCACTGGATAAGGCGGCTTTGCCAACTCTTCGAGGGCCTCGTCGCGCGTGGTCATACCTGCGCAGATGTAGGACGAGAGATGGCCCTTCCGCTTGTCTATGCCGAACTTCCGCGGGAGCACCACGCCCTGGTAGAACTTGGTGTAGGCGGACTCATAGTGTTTCCCGCCGTAGAAGCGCCAGTCGAACTGCCCGGCGAGCTGCTTCTTCACCGTCTCGCGGTCGAACTCCAGAAAGTGCAGCGGGCCATAGGACTTGCGCCCGAGCTGAAGCTGGTGGCTGCTCATGTACTGCCACGCCGTGAGATGCGGGAAGGTGCGGAGTTTGTTGCCCCTGCCAAACATCCGGTTGATGGAACTGACATATTTCCAGTCGTAGTGCCCCATGGACCAGGTGCGCGCCAGAATGGTCTCGCTGTAGGGATTTCCTCCCTCCAGCAGGTACTTGATTTTGTACTTCCGCATCGTGTGATGCATCCCGGCCACAATCGCATGGTCGGTCGGGAT
>JANNVM010001041.1:0-2166 GCA_031414455.1 Verrucomicrobiota bacterium | reverse complement strand
TTCGCTCCGAAGGACGCGCCGCCGGCACCAATGGTCATCGGAAATGCGGCACCGATGACGACCGGACCCGGTGCTTCGGAGTCGGCCTCGAGGCTGCCATTGTCCAGAACAACGGGATTTCCTGCTGCGCCGAGTGAGGCGGTCGATTTTATGGTGACGCGACTGCCCCGGGTGATCGTCACCGGTCCGGTGAACGTGTTTTCACCGAGCACGCGACAGTCGGCGGCGTTGAACGGTGCCTGGCCGAAATTCACGCTGCCGGTGCCGGTTATAACAACGTTCCCCGTAAGACCGGAAACGAACGTGAGCGCGCCGCCGCTGCCAAGCTGCACCGTGCCGGAACCGCTGAGCGTCGAGACGGCCTGCGCAAATCCGTTCAAGTCGAGCGTCGTATCGTAGAGCCGCACCAGCGGCTTCCCGAGCGCTTGGTTGATGCCGAGGCGAACTGTGCCGGCCTCGATATCAATGGTGTTCACCCCGGAGTCGAAAGCGTTGGCCGTGTTGAAGCGCAGCACGCCCTCGCCCTGCTTGGTGAGACCCTGGCCGGTTGTCGGCTGGTTGAAGGTCACGTTGAAGCCGTTGGTATCCACTGTCGCGAGGCGGAATGTCGTGCTCCGCGTGGCGGCGATGTCGAGATTTCCCAGCGCACGCAGTTTGCCGCGGATGTCGGTGAATCCGTTCTCGCGACCGATCAGCAGCGCACCATTTGGCCCGCCGAGTTGTGCATCGCTGACGATCTCGAGCGTTGCCCCAGCGATGTCCGTGCCGCCCGCCTGCGAGTTGATGCCGGTGAGACGCACGGTGCCGTCGCCGCTGCCGGCAGCCAGGAACTGTCCCGCGCCGCTGATGTTGCACTCAACGACGACGTTTAAGCCCGCGAGTGCAATCACTCCACTGTTCTGCGTCGTCACCTCGATGGTGCGCGTGGCTGGCAGGGTGAGGCTGACTTGCGGAAAGAGCCGCCCGGCTTTGAGCACGATCTGATTTCCCGCCGTTCCGAGCACCGCTTGGTTGCTGAAAAGCAGGAGCGCGGAACTCCCGTCCAGCACCAGCCGACCACCGGTCAGGGTGTCGGTGTCGTCAGGGGTAAAGCTGGTGTTGAAGATGGTGAGATCGGCGGTGCCAGCATTGAAAACCTGAGCGCCGTCATGGCTGAGGGGACCGCTAAGGTCCAGGCCGGCCGCGCCGGTGACGGTCGCACCCGCGCCCAGCGTCGAGCTACCCACTAACTGGAGCCGTGCGGTGGTCGAGATCGTGCCGCCCGCTCCGACATTCAGGGTTTCAAACCCGACGAAACCGCCACCCCCGAGACTGAGCGTCCGCCCCGCATCCACCGTCGCGGTGCCTTCGGCGGCGGTGAGTTGCGCGACCTGGAGATTACCGTTCTGTGCGCGGAGGGTGCCGCCGCTCAGCAGCTCGAACGCGCCGGTGAGCGTGCCCTGTCCCCGCAGCGTATCCCCGGAGCCGATTTGCGCCGTGCCCCCAAGGGCCGTGAGCGTGCCGCCCGCGACCGTCGTCAGCGTGCCGAGCGGCGTCGCACCGGTGTCTTCGAGGATGAGCGTTCCCGTGCCCACAGTGATCATTCCAGTCGTGGTAAATCCGCCCGCCGCCGGGGCTCCGGCCTGGAGCGTCTGCCCATCGGTGACCGTGAGCGTGCTGCCTGTGACCATGCTGAGGGAGCCAAGAAAACGCCCGGCCCCGCCCAGCGTGCTGTTGGCCTGCACGATGCCGCCGCCACCGGCTGTGAGGGTTCCTGCCGGATCAAGATTCAGCCGGGATGCCGTCACACCATCGCCGAGGAAGAGCTGACGCACTGCTGCCGCCGCCGCGGGACCGGTCACTGCCGAACCGCCCGCGGGGAAAATGCCAACACGCTGATTCGCCCCCGGCACCGCGGCGGGATTCCAATGCCCCGGGGTGTCCCATGTTCCCGCGCCCGCTTGCGTGAAAAGGGCATCGGCAAATTCCGCCGGCACCTGCACCGTGAGATCGTCCAGCGTGTGCGTCTCCTGCAGCGTATTGCCTGCGGAATTGATCTGCCGCTCCCGCACGTTGAAGAACGGCTGGCTGGCGGTGAATCCGAAGAACACGTTGGCCGGCGAATTCCCGGGGATATTGCCCGGGACAGTGACGATGTTTCCGCCGCCAAAATCCAAATCGAAGGCC
>JANNVM010001040.1:0-2701 GCA_031414455.1 Verrucomicrobiota bacterium | reverse complement strand
TTGGAAAACCTTGCCGAGGAATCTTGAGATGTCCTCCGCGTCCTTGCGGGCGAGGTCCTTCGCATCCCGCTCGGCGGCGATTTCGGCGACGCGATCAAAGGCGAGCTTCTCGGCCTTCCTCGCGCGGATTGCCTGCCATGTGCTCACGGCGGTGGCGAACACCAACACCGCGGCGATTCCCGCCGCCACGCGCAGCACCGCTTTATTGCGGCGGGCGAACTTGCGGAACTTGTAGCCGGCGCTCGGCGGCCGGGCGCTAACGGGTTCATCAGCGAGAAAGCGCACGATGTCCTGCGCGAAGGCGTTCGCCGTCTCATAGCGGCGCGACCGGTCCTTTTCGATGGCCTTCATCACGATCCAGTCGAGGTCCGGCTCGACCATGCCGCTGACTTTCCCCGGCTCGATGTGCCGGGCTTTGGCCAGCGTGTCGCGCTCGTCGCCCGCGATGGTGCTCAGTTGCGATGACGGCTTCACCGGCTCGACCTCGCGGATGATGCGCCGTATTTCCTCGTAGCCCGCTGAGGCCAGCGACTTCGCATCGAACGGCGGTTTTCCAGTGAGCAGTTCGTAAAGCAGAATACCCAGCGCGTAGATGTCAGAGCGCGTATCAATGTCCAGCCCGCTCGACGCCGCCTGCTCCGGGCTCATGTAAACGGGAGTGCCGATGAACTGCTCAAATCGCGTGAAGAGCGTCTTGTCAGTGAGCTTCCCCTGCGTGGCCTTGGCGATGCCGAAATCAATGACCTTCACCACCGCCTTGTCGCCGTGCAGCGTGACCATCACGTTCGAGGGCTTGATGTCGCGATGGATGACGCCCTTCTGGTGCGCGTGATTGATCGCCGAGCAGACGTCACTGAACAGGGCCAGCCGTTCGTTTGTGCCGAGTTGCTGCTCGTCGCAGAAGCGAGTGATGGTCACTCCCTTCACCAGTTCCATGACGAAGAACGGCCGGCCTTTGTCGGTGGCACCCGCGTCGAGCACCTTCGCGATGTTCGGGTGATCCATCATCGCCAGCGCCTGACGTTCGGCTTCAAACCGCGCGATGACCTCGCGCGTGTCCATGCCGAGCTTGATGATCTTCAGCGCCACGCGCCGCGAAACCGGCTCCATTTGCTCCGCCATCCACACGGACCCGAATCCGCCCTCGCCGATTTCCTGAAGGAGCTTGTAGCGCCCGATGTGTTCGCCGGCCTGCTCGGAGGGAGCCGTGACGATGGTGGGCAGGGACTCGGGAAGAAACTGCGATTCCTGATCTTCCACCCGCAGCAGGGCCTGAAGGCGCTGACGCAGCAGCTCATCACCGCGGCAGGCACCTGCCAGCCATGCATCGCGCTCCGGACCTGCGGGCAGGTCGAGGGCTTCGTCAAAGAGGGGGCGTTCTAGGTCGTCAGAGGAGGGATCGGATTTCATGGCGGCGGGTGTTCCTTCTCATCATGCGGAATGCCGCCGAGCTTTGGGCCAACTATTTCTGCAAAAGTTGCGGAGCCCGCCCCTCGGTCAGCTTTCCCGGTTCAGTTCCTCGAAAAGCCACGCCCGCCAACATTCTGCAAAATCATAGCCGCACCTGCGATACCCCGCTGCGCAGCCAGGAGCAGCGGCCATTCCAGAGCAGTAGCAGCCGGCGAAACGCGGGGGATGCCGCCGGGCGGCAGAAGAAAGTAGTCGAGGACTTTAGTCCGCCGACAGTCTGAAGCGGACTCAAGTCCTCGACGTGCCTATTGTCAGGGTCTGGCGAGCCGGAAGAAGCGGCTGCCCGGTGCAGGGGTGACGGTGATGGACCGGGTGGTGGCGTTGTCGGTGACGGTTTCGGTCGATGGCGTCCAGTTGGCGGTGTTCAGGCCGGCGTTCTGCTGCAACACGAATCCAGTCGAGGGGAAGGGCCATGAGACAGTCACCTGCGCATTCACCTGCGTGATGTTCAGTGCAGGCAGGGGAAACACCGCCACCGACTCCACGAGGCCGGACGAGCCGTTGTTTGCACCACCGCTGGTGCGGCCCCGGGCGCGGAGGGAGCCGCTGCCGGGCAGGCTCAGGCCGGTCAATTCCCAACCGCCAGGAATGCGGGCGCCGGCTCCGAGCGGGTTCCAGTTCGCTCCGCCATTGGTGGAGAGTTCAAAAGTCACCTGCTCGACCTCCGGTGCGGACCCGCCGCGGAGCCAGTGCACGCGTGTGTTATCCAGGATGGTGAGGCTCTGGGTGGCCGCGTCATTCGAGAGCCGGGCGATGTGGTTGCGGGGCTGCGCGTCGATCGTGGTGAAGTGGCCTCCAAGCAGGATTTTCCCGTCCGCCTGTAGCGCTGCCGAGCGGGCCAGATAGCCTTCGGCGCCGATGTTGGGATTGAAAGTAGCGGTGCTCTCCACGGTGCCGTCCGCATGAAGCCGTCCGATGCCGCCGCTGCCGAAGGCACCGCCGCCACCCGGGGGGCCGCCGACGATCAGTATCTTTCCGTCCGCCTGCAATGCCATGCTAAAGATGCCTGCGGTCCCACTGCCGGGATTAAAGGTGGCCGTGCTCTCCACGGTGCCGTTTGTCAGGAGCCGGGCGAATCCGGCGCGCGCCTGGCCGTTCACGGTGGTGAATTGGCCGGCGATCAGAATCTTCCCATCCGCCTGCACGGCAATGGCGTAGACTTGAGCGAATGCGTCGCCGCCCACGCCAGTGCCCGGATTGAAGGTGGCTGTGCTCTCCACCGTGCCGTTTG